>JBCDFB010000186.1:0-6324 GCA_039178655.1 Pseudomonadota bacterium
CGGCTTTACGGCGAAAGCGGACAGCCGCAGCCGGAGCGCGCCGCATGATCTCCTCTGGCAATCATGCGGCGAACGAAACCACCAGGGTCCGGCGCATCGCTGAGCCGGCGGCGTGGGTCATCGGTTTGCTTCTCGTCTGGGAGTTGGTTGCGCGCCTTGCGGACATTCCCGCGTTCGTCCTTCCGCCGCCGTCGGTCTTCTTATGGCGCATCGTGGAGGAGCACGACCGGCTTCTGGAGCACGGGCTCCTGACCACCAAGCTCGTCCTTTACGGATTTGTTGCCGGGGCATTGCCTGGGATCGCCCTGGGCTACGCCATCGCCAAGTCCAGCGTTGCTGATCGCATCCTCTACCCCATCGTGGTGTTCATCCAGGGTCTGCCGAAGGTCACGTTGGCGCCGCTCCTTCTTGTGTGGTTCGGCTTCGGCACGTTTCCCAAAGTGTTGCTGACCGCGCTGATTACTATCTTCCCAGTGCTGGTGGACAGCATTGCGGGGTTCAAGGCGATCGACCGTAGGCAATACTACCTCAGCCGCTCCATGGGTGCGTCCTGGTGGCAGACCTTCCGCTTCATCGAGTTGCCAACCGCCATGCCGCAGATCTTCTCGGGTCTGAAGATCACCATCGTCATCGCCGTCACCGTGGTGATTGTCGTGGAGTGGCTGAACTCTCGAAACGGCCTCGGATACCTTGTGCTTCGCGCGACCGACAGCAATGATACACCCTTTATATTTGCAATACTTGTGATTGGCTCGACGATTGGGGTGATTCTCGCCTACCTCGTCGCCGTGGCGGAGCGCGTGGTGCTGCCCCATTCGGGTCGACAACGAAAGTAACGAACCTGCTGAGCGCCAAAGAAATGCGCCAGTGCAATCAGGGAGGACGACCATGAGACCGATGAAGATGACCGCCGCTGCGGTGCTCTTTGCAGCCCTGCCCATGGCGGGAGCAGCCGCGGCTGACGATATCACGCTGACCATGAATTGGACGGCTGACTCGGCACACCTTGGCTTCGCAATGGCGCAAGCCAAAGGCTTTTATGAAGAGGAAGGCCTGAACGTCACCCTTGAAGAGGGGCGCGGCTCGTCCGTCGCGGCACAGATGGTTGCCACAGGCCAGGCTGATCTTGGCTATGCCGACGCCGGTGCAGCGCTCAACGTGGCCTCACAGGGCGCGCCCATCAAAGTCATCTCGACAGTCTGGAAGTCTGGCCAGTTTGGTATCCAATACTTGGAAGAATCCGGCATTTCTTCGCCTCAGGACCTTAAGGGTAAGTCCATCGCCGTCGCGCCTGGCACCGCGATGGTTCCGCTGGTCCCGGTGTTCCTTGCCGCAAACGGGATGAGCGAAGACGACGTGGAAATCGTCTCGGCCAACCAAAGCGCCGCGCTTGGCCTCCTTGCGAAAGGTGAGATCGACGCCATCGCCGAGACGCCGGAGAACACCGTCGTCCCCCTCGCCGCGCAGGGGCTCGATGTGGGCAACATGTACTTCTACAATAATGGCGTCCCGGTGGTGAGCCTCAGCCTGATCGCGCGGGAGGACAAGATTGCTGAAAACGCGGATGCGCTGCGCCGGTTCGTCCACGCAACGGCGCGCGGCTGGCGGGCGGCCATGGAGGATCCTGATGCCGCCGTCGATGCGCTTCTGGAACAGTTCCCGGACACGGAGAACAGCCGCGAGGCGTTGCTTCAAGGCGCTCAGTATAGCTTTGCATCCGTTTGCCCCGCCGGCTCAGGCGATACGATCGGCGCCACCGATGCTGAGACCTGGGACAACATCTATAAGGTGATGACCACCGCGATGGAATTCTCCGATGCCAAGCCCGTCACCGACTACTTCACCCTTGAGCTTCTTCCGGCTGAAGCAGTGACTTGCCCCTAAGGCCTTCAAGATGACGAGCACGGCAGCCCCGCTCGTCGAACCAAGCCCCACGCGATGGAGCAAAGGACGGCGGATTGTTGCCGCCGTCCTTTCTGCAGTTGCCACACCGCTCCTCGCGGTCGGCGTGCTGCTTCTCGCATGGGAGGGTGCGGCACGGTTCTTTGACGTTCCGGTCTGGCTGCTGCCGAAACCCTCCGACTTCCTGGTCCGCATTGTTGTGGACTGGCAGTTGCTTGCCCAAAACGCTGCCGCCACGTCCCTCACCATCTTAATGGGCTTTGCAATTGGCGTCCTCGTTGCCGTTCCGCTGGCGCTTGCACTTGTGGTGGTTCCGGCGTTGGAGCGGGGCCTCTACCCGGTGATCGTTTTTTTGAACGTGATGCCCAAGACCGTCATCGGTCCCATTCTGATCGTGTGGTTCGGCATCTCACCGATGGTCTCGGTGCTGATCGTTTTCTTGATGTGCTTCTTCCCTGTTCTGGTGGACGCCATGTCAGGTTTTCGCGCAGTGGATCCGCGGCTTCACCACATCACGCGATCGATGGGGGCAAGCGGGTGGCAAACCTTCCGCTACATTCAGCTTCCCGCAGCCATGCCCTCCATCTACGCAGGGATGCGCATCGGCATCATCAAAGCCATCGAGGGCGTTATCATTGCCGAGTTTATCGCCTCGAACGCAGGGCTCGGCTTCCTGATCATGCGCGCATCAAGTTTCATGGATATGCCGCTCATGTTCTCCGGCCTCATCGTCACCGCAGTGGTTGCGCTGTTATTTAATGGCGCGCTGACGCTCTTCGGGCGCCTTCTCATGCCCTGGGCGTTTGCGAGCGGCCGCGCGTGAAGGTCGCCGGCTCTTCCATCAGCGCTCGGGGCCTCACAAAGGTTTACGGCGCAGGTCCGAGCGCCTTTCACGCCCTTGGGCCCATAGACCTTGACGTTGCCGCCGGGGAGTTTGTGAGCCTCATCGGCCCTTCGGGCTGCGGCAAGAGCACGACGATGCTGCTGGTCTCCGGGCTCGAACCGCCCACCGCTGGCGACGTGGTGATCGACGGGCGGCCGCTGACGAAGCCTCTGTCGGACGTTGGCATTGTTTTCCAGGACCATCTGCTCCTGGAGTTTCGCAATGCGATGGACAACGTCATGCTGCAGCAGCAGATCAGGGGCTTGGACAAAGCCACGACCGCGATGACGGCGGCGGCGCTGTTCGAACGGCTGGGGCTTTCCGGCGCCGAGCAGCGCTATCCGTCTCAGCTTTCCGGCGGTATGCGCCAGCGCGTTTCCATTGCACGCGCCCTTGTCCATCAGCCGCCAATGCTCCTGATGGATGAGCCGTTCGGTGCGCTCGACGCAATCACCCGCACGCAAATCCGGCACGACTTGGAGCTTCTGTGGTTGGAGACGCGCAAGACAGTCCTGTTCATCACCCACTCCATCGAGGAGGCGATCGGCCTTTCAGACCGCGTTCTGGTCATGTCGAAGAGCCCAGGGACAATCGTGGAAGAGATCGCGATCAATCTGCCGCGGCCGCGGCCAGCGCACCTTGGCGAGTATCCCGAGTTTTCCCAATACTCAAAGCGTATTTATGAAATCTTCGAACGGCTCGGTATTTACAATTTTTCTGACACGCGCACAAGCAGTGGCGGCTCAATGCTCGGCGCGCCGCAGTGAAACGCTACGTTATGATCGGTGCGCCCATCACATCGGTGCGCACTCCACCGCTCCTTGAAGCGGCCCTCGAAGGGCACGGCGTGCGCGCCAAGGTCGATGTCGAGCACGTGGACGCGGAAGACCTTCCCGCGTTTGTGGCCTCAATCATCGATGATCCGGGCATCAGTGGGTTGATGGTCACCATGCCCCACAAGCGGGCAATCGTTCCTATGCTTCACGCGTTGAGCGAGGAAGCTGCGGCCACCCAGACGGTGAATGCGGTGAAGCGTGTTGAAGGCAGGCTGGTCGGCGCGCAGTTCGATGGGGTCGGGCTGCGTGAGGCACTGCTTGCCGCCGGCGTTGATTTGGCCGCAGCGCGGGTTTGGCTCGCAGGCTTGGGCGGCGCCGGATCGGCCATCGCGAATACGCTTCATGCGGCCGGGTGTGGTGCTCTCATCCTGAGCGATACTGACCGGGAGCGCGCCCTCATGGTTGCCGGTATACTCGGGCTGCCGGCACGCATTGCTGATCCGGCCGAGCCCATCCATGCCGACGTCTTAGTCAACGCAACGCCGCTTGGCATGATGGCTCACGACCCGAGCCCGTTTGACGCACGAACCGTCGCCCAGGCGTCGGTGGTTGCAGATATCGTTGCTGATCCGAACGATACGCAGTTGGCTCGTCTCGCTGTGGCAAGCGCAAAGACGCTGGTTACCGGGCGGGACGTGGTGCGCGCTCAGGTGCCGCCCATCGCCCACTGGCTTTTGGCGGACTGTGCGGCCCAGGAAACGCGCATCACCGAGAAGCCGATACCTGAGCCATCACGCGCTCCAACCGTTCCATAGCCCGCACCCCGTCACCGATAGTGGGTGCGGTGCTTTGGCTGTCGCTAAACATGGCGGCAGCGTCTGCGACCAGGGCAGCGTAACCCTTGTGGTCCTCATTCGCGGCGGCGGTGAAGTTGGGCGTCCAGCTGAGTGTGTCTTTAGCGGAGTCAAGGGTTGCGTTCGGGTCGCCCTCCTTGAACGGCGGATCGCGGTAGAGGGAGACATTGATCACGTTGTCGATGTGAAGACGCGCGTGATCACCCATGATCCGCACTTCTTCCATCGGGGTTCCGCGCGACTGCACCGTCCCCATGACCACATTGCCGATGACGCCGCCCGACGTGGTGAAGTTCACATGAAGCAGCAGCTTGCCAGGCTCTGGGCTGACTGAGCGCACGACAACCTCTCCAAAATCTTCGCCCGTCAACCAGGGGATCAAATCCATGTAGTGGATGCAGTGATGAAGATAAAAACCTGAGTAATCGGCCTCCCCTTCAAAGTAGGTGGGCGCCGTCATGTAGCTGCCTGTGATGCCGAGGATGGGGCCGATGGCGCCTCCGGTGAGAAGGTTGCGCGCAATGCGATTGCCCGTCGAATAACGCTTCATGAAGCCGACGACGACGGGTTTGCCGGCCTTCTCCGACGCCATTGCCACCTCGCGCGCGCCGGCCGCTGTTGTCGCCGGTGGCTTTTCCATGAAGACCGGAAGTCCCCGGCCGAGCGCAGCGATTGACGCGCGATGGTGAAGATCGGGGCCGACGGCCATCCCCACTGCGTCGATGCCGGGCGCTCCGATCAACTCTTTATAGTCGCTGAAGGTGTTGCACACACCGTACTCCGCCGCGGTCTTCTGGAGCGCTGCGGGGTCCGCGTCGCACAGCGCAGCGATCCGCATCCCGTTCTGGGCAAAGCGCGGCAGCAGCATTTGCCGGGCGTGCCGACCGCACCCGATCCAGCCGACCTTGATCATTGGTCGACCCCGGCAAGGACTAGCGCACTGCGGATCACGTTGAGGCCGGCCTTGAGCTTCTCGCTTTCGTCCTCGCGGGGTGCCCGCCAGTGGGCGATGGGGAGCCCAACCCTGTCGTCTGCCCGGCGGAAAGGTTCCAGGGAGATGGGACCCTTGTACTGAACCGCGTGAAGCGCACGCATAACTGCCGGCCACGGAACATGTCCTGTGCCCGGATGGCCGCGGTGGTTCTCGTTCGCCTGGAAGTGGACGATCCGGTGCCCCGCCTGCCGGATCGCATCGGGGATGGAGCGATCCTCAATATTCATGTGAAACGTGTCGAGCAGCAGGCCGAGACCAGGGTCAGCAACCGCATCCACAACTTCGATGGCTTGGGCTGTGGTCGAGACCACATCGGTTTCGAACCGGTTGAGCGCCTCAAGCGCCAGGGTGACACCGGATGCCCGCGCGTAGGGCGCCGCCGCCTGCAGTCCGTCAATGGTCCGTTCCGCCCGCGCTGCAATCTCCGCATCCCTGTGCGGGACAGGGGCACGCCCGGCAAAAACCAGAGGTTCGCCATAGAGCGGGCCGCCAACAATTTTGGCGCCGAGCTCAGCCGCAACGTCAACGGTGTGCTTGAGGTAATGAATACCTGTGTGGCGATGGTCCTCATCCGCCGAAGCGATGGAGCGGGTGACGTTGACCCGCGCTGCGAGCACCACGAACATCCCTGCGTCTTCTGCGGCGCGGCGGACCTCAGAAAGCGGCAAGTTGTCGTCAGGCTCCGGAACGAGAAGTTCGATGAAATCGAAGCCCAGCTTTCGCGCGATCTCAAAATACTTCAGATCATTCCCGGTGAAGGGCCGGGCGAACTGCATTGAGATGATGCCGATGGGATTGTGCAAAGCGCTGCCCCTCACGCCTATCCTTTGACCGCACCTTGGGTGAGCCCGGAGATCAGCCGTTTTTGTACGATCAGGAAGAGTAGCGTTGCCGGCAGGGCGCCGATGATGCCGC
>JBCDFB010000187.1:0-6321 GCA_039178655.1 Pseudomonadota bacterium
CGCGCGCCGTCGCATCAACGGTCCATTCCCAAGACGCCGGGTTTCGGCTGCTGACTAATGTCTGGCTCTGACTGGCACGACGCTTCGGCCCACGCCTGCGTCGCTGCAAAGCGGCCAACTCTCAAGCACTGTCCGATGGGGCCCTCGCGGTACGCATCGCCCGCAACTGCCCGGTGCATCGCTCACGCGCGGCCCAGCCGCTCGTCCTCGTCAATGAGTGCTTGTGGGCGGTCGCCGGGCGGGCCGTAGCCCCCGCCGCCTGGGGTTTTCACGCGCACACGGTCGCCAGCCCGCAACATCACGTCCTGGTCTTTCGACAGGTGCTCCGGCGTATACATCGTGCCCTCTCGCCACACCTCCACGACGTTCACCGCCCCATCGTCGCCGCCCAGCGCGCCTTGGGGGCCGAAGCGTCCGTGATCCATCACGAAACTCGCCCGCGCTGTCCCGCGCCGAAGTTCAATCTCGTAGTCGAGGCCAAGACCGCCACGATGCTTGCCGGCGCCACCCGATCCCTCACGGAGCGCGTAGCGATGGTAGAGAACCGGAAAATTCTGCTCCATGATTTCCACCGGCGGGGCCTTCGAAATCCCGATGGTGGAGCAGCCGTTGGCAAGGCCGTCATTGTCCGCGTTGCCGCCGTATCCGCCGCCGGACAGCTGATACATCACAAAGTCGCGGCCAGACCTCGGGTCGTGGCCGCCGAGCGCGAAATTGCCGCTGGTGCCGGCCGGCGCGGCGGTCACGCGCTCGGGCAAAGCATCCACCAACGCGGCAAACACGGCTTCCGCAATCCGCTGGCTCACCTCCGCTGCACATCCAGACACCGGGCGGGGGTAGTGGGCATCCAAAAACGTGTTCGTCGGCCGCACGATTTCGAGCGGTTCGAACGCGCCGGCGCTGATGGGCACTTCCGGGAAGATGTGGCGCATTGCGAGGTAGACTGAGGATAAGGTTGTCGCGAGGACCGAGTTCATCGGCCCCTGGCAGGGCGGCGCGCTGCCGGAAAAATCAAAGGTGAGGTGCCCCGGCGTCTTTGTGATGGTGAGGTTTATGGCGAGCGGTTCATTCACCACACCGTCGCTGTCGATGTACGCCGTGGAGTGGTAGGCACCGTCGGCGATCTCGTCGATGAGGCTCCTCATGTGGTCCCGCGCCCGCATCCGCAGTTCCGCGATGGCCTCTCGCACGGTGTCATCGCCGTAGCGGTCGAGGAGGGCGTTCAAGCGATCCTCACCAACCATCAATGCCGCCGCCTGGGCTTTCACATCGCCGATCCGCTGGTCAGCGACCCGGATGTTGGAGCAGATGATCGCGTAGATCTCCTGGTCGAGCACCCCTTTCTTGAAGAGTTTGACGGGCGGCAGGCGAAGGCCCTCCTGCTCCACCGACGTGGCCGATGCGGAAAACCCGCCCGGAACCGCGCCGCCGGTGTCCGGCCAGTGCCCGGTGTTGGAGAGCCAGCAAAAAATCTCGCCGTCTCGATAGAACGGGCGGGCGAACCGCACGTCCATCAAGTGCGTGCCGCCGAGATAGGGGTCGTTGACAATGTAGATGTCATCCGGCTCCGGCTCTGCCACACGCCCGGCGGCGATCAGTTCGATGAGAATGCGGGTCGATTCCTGCATCGTGCCCACAAACACCGGCAGGCCCCCGGCGCCTTGGGCGATGAGGGCGCCGTCTTCGGCGGCGTAGATGCCGTCGGACCGGTCGTTGGCTTCGGCAATCACCGGCGAGAAGGCGGCCCGCGAAAAGCTCAAATCCATCTCATCGCAGACCTGTTGCAGCCCGGCCTGGATGACGGCGAGGGTGATGGGATCAATGCTCACGGCCGTCCTCCAATGTGGATGAGAAGGTTGCCGTCCGCGCGCCCCTCCAAGTGGTCGCCCGGCGGCACGAGGATCGTGGTGTCGAACTGTTCGATGATCGCCGGACCGTGGAGGGTGACGTCGGCGGGGAGATGATCGCGCCAGTAGATCGGCGTTTGGTGGGCGGCGCCATCGAAGACCACCGCCCGTTCCCCGGTGGGTTCGGCCTGACGCTTGCGGCCGTCCGCGTCGATGAGCGCGCCAAGGTCCACCGGCGCACGCTCGCCGATGACGGAGGTGTTCACGTTGACGATCCGGATCGGGATGTCCGTCAGTTCGACTTTGAAGCGCTTCCAATAGACGCCTGCGAACCGGCGCTTCAGGTCTTCGCGGCTTGGTGTGGGATCGTCGAGAGGCACCCGCACCACGTGGCTCTGCCCGGAATACTGCATGTCGATGCTGAAGGTGCGGGTGACTTTGCGCAACGCGACGTTCTCGCGATCGAGCGCGCGTTCGCCCATCTCAAGCTGCGCGGCGAACACGTTGTGCACAGCGTCGATGTCGCCGGTGTCGAGGGGGGCGTTCATGGTGCGCACGAAGTCGTGGCGCAAATCTGCAACGATGCATCCGAGCGCATTGGTGAGCCCCGGGCGCGCCGGAATGAGGACGCGGGGTATGCCGAGCTCCCGTGCGAGCGCAGCGGCATGAAGGGGCCCGGCACCACCAAACGCGAAGAGCGCGAAGTCGCGCGGATCTTCACCAAGCGACAGGGAGACCATGCGGATCGCGCCGGCCATCTTCGCGTTCGCGACGCGCACCACGGCTTCGGCGGCCTCCACCGCGCTCAGCCCCAACGGCGCGCCCAGCGCCTTTGCAAACGCGGCTTCGACGGCGCTGTGCCCCACGCCTCCGGAAATGGCGTTCAGTTTAGCCGGGTTGAGGCGGCCTAAAAGGAGGTTGGCATCGGAGATCGTCGCTTTCGTGCCGCCTTTGCCGTAGCAAATGGGGCCTGGATCGGCGCCGGCGCTCTCCGGCCCGATTTCCACAAGGCCGGCCCGATTGAGCTTTGCGATGGACCCCCCACCGGCGCCAACGGTTCGCACGTCCACCATCGGGACGTGGATCGGCAGCGCGTACTCAATTTCGATCTCGTTCGAGACAGAGGCATGGCCGCCGCGGATCAAGGCGACGTCTGTGGATGTGCCGCCCATGTCGTAGGTGAGAAGGTTCTCCTCCCCCGCCATCCGACCCGTGTAGGCGGCCGCCATGACGCCGGACGCGGGGCCGGACATCACCGTTTTTGCTGCCTCGCGTGAGACCAAACGGGAGGAGGTCATCCCGCCGTTTCCATTCATCACCAAGAGGTCGCCGCGGTAGCCGCCTGCATCAAGTTCATCCCGCAGCCGCTTCAAATAGCGCTCCAGGAGCGGTTGTACCGAAGCGTTCACCGCAGCGGTGACGCCACGCTCGAATTCACGCGTTTCCGACAACAGGCTGTGCCCGGTGGTGATGAACCTGTTGGGCCAGACCGAGGCAGCAATTTCGGCCGCGCGCAGCTCATGCGCGGGGTTTGCGTAGGAGTGCAAGAAGTGGATGACCAGCGCCTCGCAGCCAAGCGCGATCAGAAGCTCTGCCGCCCTTTGGACGGCCGCCTCGTTAAGGGGCACCACGATATCGCCGGCAGCGTCCATCCGCTCAGGGATTTCAACACGCAAGTCGCGGGCGATGATGGGAACAAAGTGCCCCTTCATCCCATAGGCCTGCGGGCGGGTCCGCCGGCCAAGCTCCAGAACGTCGCGAAAACCGGCTGTCGTGATGAGCCCTGTGCGGGAAAGCTTGCGTTCCAGGACGGCGTTTGTGGTGGTGGTGGTGCCGTGCACAATCAGATCGACGTCAGGGAGTTTTACCTCAGCTTCGGCCATGGCGTTGAGCACGCCGAAGGACTGATTCTCCGCGGTCGTCGCAGTTTTTGCGATCCTGAGGCGACCGCCCTCGCCGTCCAGTTGGATAAGGTCCGTAAAGGTCCCGCCGACGTCCACGCCTACGATTGTTCTGCCCACTTGTCCCCTTTTGCGGCGTGTTGTTCGCGCGCGGATTAAGAGCCAGAGCCCACTGCCACAGTCAACAACCTCGCCGGACTGCTCCTCTCGTGATCAGATCTCCTGAGCGCGTCTTGAACACTGTCGTCCTTCAGCGACGGACGGACCGTTGAAGCTCATGCGGCAAGAGCGTTTTTCTGAATCGTAGTAATCTTCACGGAAGAGAGAGATTACATCGAATAAAATATAGGCTTCCGCCATAACGCAACGATTACAGCAAGAATCAAAATTTAGAATGAGACCTATGAAATACTCGTTCTAAGTGGGAGCCCAGCGATCGCTGAGGGCGGCACGCATGCGCCGCGGCGCGCTTATCGAAATGGCCGATAGTGAAGAGCTGCTGACCCGCGGCCGGCTGCTTCCCGGTAAGGCGGGACGACCGCCAAGGAACTGGCGGCAAACAAAGGCAGGCGGCTTCTTCCTTCAGACCGCCGACGCGAGGCGCGGTAACGGTGAGGCTGGCGGTGCGGTGGTTTCTCGGCAGACCAACTCTGCAGGCACCATGGTGACGGCGCGAAGCATCTGCGGATCCGCAATCCTGTCAAGAAGCGTTCGGGCAAGCCGGCGGCCCAGATGGTACGGGCGGACCGCCATCGTCGTCAGCGGCGGCGTGGTGACTGCGGCATCCTGGATGTCGTCGAAACCTACTATGGAAAGATCGGGCCCCGGGCGCAGTCCCATCCGCAGCAAAGCTTGAGTGGCGCCGATGGCAACCATATCGCCGTTGCACACCACTGCAGTCACCTCCGGATGGGCTGCTTTGAGGGCCATCATCGCGTCGAGCCCGGCACGCTTGGTATCCTCGCAATCCCACACCACGGGCGTCGATGTGGTCCGCTCAGCAAGCGTCTTGCGGTAGCCCGCGAGGCGATCGATCCTGACGCCGAATGTTGCGCTTCCACCCAGATACGCGATGTTCCGGTGACCGAGATCGGCCAGATGATTGACCGCCGTTGCAACGGCGGCGGCGTCTTCGATCCCAACATGGTCGAAGGGCGAACCCCTCAGCCGGCGCAGGAACGTGACCGTCGGCATTTGGTGGTTGGCAAGAAGCTCGATTGCTTCAGCAGGGGTATCGGCAGCAGGGACCCAGATGAGGCCGCTGCGGGAAGACCGAATGAATGCCTCCAGGTGGCTTCTCTGGCGCTTCGCGCCGTCACGGCTGTCAAGCACGGAGACGAGATACCCCTCACTCTCCAGAACATCGCACACACCGCTCATCACCTCTGCGTTGAATGGGTTCGCGATGGCGTGGATGGCGAGCCCGATTTCACGGCTCATGCCCGAGCGCATGGCAACCGCGCGGGCGTCCGGCACGTAGCTCAGCTTCTCCGCCGCAGCGAGCACACGCTTGCGGGTTTTGTCGGAGATACGGCCGGCGCCCCGCAGCGCTTGGCTCGCCGTCGCGACAGAGACGCCAGCCTCCGCGGCGACAGTCGCAAGCTTTGCCTTTTTCACCACAAGACTCTCAATCTAGCCAAATCGATATATCTCGTTCGCTCTCACTAAAGCCGGCACATTCCTCGCGATCAGGCGGAATGTGCATGCGGGGGGTAAGCAATACCTGAACCTCGCCACTTGACAAATGATACAACGATATATCAGCCTGAGTGTGCGGCTGTGGAAAAGGGGCACCCGCCCCGCGGCTCGCGTAGACCGGCATCGGCCCGCGGGCCGGGAAACAATCAGCCGGCGAAAAAAGGGGAGGATTGATGACACATTCACGCACACTTACAGGCGCTGTCGCGGCATTGGCGCTGTTGATGACCGGCAGCATCGCCTCTGCGCAGACATTGTTCTGGTCGACCCAAGCCCGCCCCGCCGAAGAGCGGCAAGCGATGCGCGACGGCGTCTTGGACAAGTTCGGAAGCGAGGTGGACTACCAGCCCAACGAGAATGGGCCGTGGCTCACCCGTCTTCAGGCTGAGCTCGCGGCCAACGACGGCACGATCGGCCTCCTCGGCGGGCTCCATGGCGAGCTTGCCACGTTGAGTGCTGAAGACCTCGTTGATCTTGATGAGCTCGGCCTGTCGGCGGAAAGCAGCACCTTCAACAATCTCGCCAAGCTTGGCGCCGACCAGATGCAGTACATCCCCTGGATGCAGGCGAGCTACATCATGGCCGCCAACAAAAAGGCGCTCGAGCATCTGCCCGAAGGCGCCGACATCAACGCTTTGACCTACGATCAGCTCATCGAGTGGGCGGCAAATGTGCATGAAGCGGAAGGGCGCCCGAAGTTTGGCTTCCCCGCTGGCCCCAAAGGCCTCAAGCACCGTTTCTTCCAAGGCTACCTTTACCCCTCCTACACGAATGGGGTCGTGCGCACGTTTGCGTCCGATAAGGCGGTAACGGCCTGGGAGAAGTTTCGCGAGCTTTGGGAGCACACCAACCCGGCGTCCACCAACTTCTCGTTC
>JBCDFB010000188.1:0-6261 GCA_039178655.1 Pseudomonadota bacterium
CCGACCCTGCGCAGGTGTTGTAGTTGCGAATGGTGTCGCGTGCCCGCCCGCCCAGCATATCCGCCACCGGCTTGCCATGGACTTTGCCGAAAAGGTCCCACAGCGCGATGTCCACCGTGCTGATGGCGCGGGTTTCCACGCCCGGCGATCCCCAGCCGAGATACCCCTCAAGACTTGCGCGGCGCTCTGGGATGCGCAGCGGATCGGTGCCGATAAGGCGCGGCGCACACCATTCGTGGAGGTAGGCCTCAACTGCGCCGGGCGCCTTGCAGGCTTCGCCGAGCCCCGTCACCCCCTCGTCCGTGTCGATGAGCAGCCAGAGAAGGTTCTCGTAAGGCTCTACGCGTAAGGTGGAAATATTGGTGATCTTCATCGGTTCAGCGCGCCTTCAGCTTGCTCATCAGAATTCGCCGTGGGAGGCGAATCGTGGGAGGCCAGGATAGGCGGCAAACGCCCATGAAGGGCAGGTTTTCGTTGGGCACTTGCAAAGTCGCCCAATAAGGCATTGGAACAGGGGTGGGTCGCGCGGTGTGATTGTGCAGGGCAGTTTGCAATGAAGGCGCCACACTCCCGGCGCGTCCTTCTTTTGCAGGGGCCGCCGTCGGGCTTTTTCAACGTCCTCGCGCAGGCTTTCCGCGATGCGGGCGTGCCCGTTTCGCGCATCAACCTGCATGGCGGCGATGCGGCCCAGGCGCCGGACGGCATCCCATTCCGCGGCAAGCTGTCGGAGTTCGACGGTTTTGTGTCGGAGGTCATCCAAACCGACGCAATCACTGACGTTTTGTATTTTGCCGACCGGCTGCCCTACCACCGCATCGCAGCGGACGTGGCGGACAGGCTCGGCGCCACGCCCTACGCCATCGAGAACGGGTATGTTCGGCCTGACTGGCTGACGCTGGAGCCAGGCGGCATGGGCGCGTTCTCCCGCTTTCCGGTGGACCGGGAAACCATCGAGGCGCTTGCAGCCGATGCGCCTGGCATAGACACGCGCCTTCGCTACAGCCACAGCTTTTTCAACGAAGCCTACTGCGATGTGCGCTACACGCTCACGCGCCTCGTCACGTCCTTCCGTTATCCGCACTTTGACCGGGACAGGGCCAATCACCCGCTAAAGGAATATCTTTCCTGGACGCCGCAGCTCTTCCGGCGGCAGTGGGCAAGGTTCCGCGCGCCCCACCAGATGCGCAGGGTGCTCGCCGAATCGCGCCCGTTCTTCCTGTTCCCCATGCAACTCCAGGAAGACTATCAGATCCGCCACAACTCCCGTTACGCCAGCCTCTCAACCCTGGTTGACGAAGTGTTCGCCTCGTTCGCGAAGGGGGCGCCCAAGCACACGTCTCTCCTGGTCAAGATTCACCCGCTCGACAACGGACTGCAGAATTGGCGTGCAACGCTGAAGGAGGCAAAGCGCGATTACGGACTGACCGGGCGCATCCGCTTCCTGTCCGCAGGCCCGCTTGTGGACATGCTGGAGAACTGCGAAGGCGTCGTCCTCGTCAACTCCACCGTGGGGCTGACGGCGCTGCGCGAGGGCTGCGCCGTGCGCACGCTGGGCGCCGCCGTTTACGATTTAGAAGGGCTGACGGATCGTCAGCCGCTGGATGACTTTTGGTCAAACCCCACCCCGCCGGATCCAGAGTTCGTCGATGCATTTGTGCGCGCCCTCGCCGCTCTGACGCAGGTGAAGGGGAGCCTCTACGACAAGGCGGGAATGCGCGCGGCCTCTGAGGAGATCGTGCGCAGGGTGATCGCCGGGATCGGCGCCCTGCCCGCCTTCAAGAGCCCGCCGCCGCGGCTTGAACGGGCAAGAGAGCTGGGCGTGCCGCTCGATCTACCCGTTGGTCAGCCCGCCCTCCAGACCCATGGCTGAGATTGGCGGCCTCCTCGCACCATGGTAACAACAGTGGCAGATTTGCGAAAACCGATTGATCGTTGAGTAAGAGCGCTGTGGCCAAAGCGACCATCACACAGAAGATCATGAAGACAGCCCGTGGCGCACTAATCGCCATCGGGATCTTCTCGTTCTTGATCAACGTGCTCATGCTGACGGGCCCCGTCTACATGCTGCAAATCTATGACCGGGTGCTTGCATCGGGCAGCATTCCAACGCTCCTGGCCCTGTCGTTCATCGTCGTCGCGCTTTACGGGTTCATGGCGATCCTGGACCTTATTCGCCAGCGCATCCTGATCCGCATTGGCCATAAGTTCGACGACGAGATGGGCGACACCGCGTTTAGCGCCTACGTGGATGCGCCCATGAAGCTTGGCCCCATGGGGTCACAAATCCAGCCGATCCGCGACGTGGACCAGCTGCGCAATTTCTTTGCCTCACCCGGCATCACGGCCATCTTCGACATGCCGTTCATGCCGCTTTATTTGGCGGTGGTGTTTCTGGTGCACCCGCTGCTCGGCCTGCTTGCCACCGTGGGCGCAATCATCCTTTTGGCCATTGCCATCATCACCGACAAAATGGCCCGCAAAGCGGTGGCCCAAGCGGGCGAGTTGGGGACGAAACGATCCATATTTGCCGACTCATCGCGCCGCAACGCGGAGGTGGTGCGCGGGATGGGGATGGCCAGCGGGATCGGTTCGGTGTGGCAATCGCTCAACCGCAACTTCCTGCGCGCCAACGCCCGGTCGTCCGAGGTCATCTCAACGTCTTCGGTGCTGACAAAGGTATTCCGGCTTTTCCTCCAGTCGGCAGTGCTGGGTCTTGGCGCATACCTTGCCGTCCAGCAGATCATCTCCCCAGGCGCCATGATTGCCGCCTCAATCATCATGAGCCGCGCGCTTCAGCCCATTGAGGCTGCCGTGTCCAACTGGCGTCAGTTCCTGTCCTCACGCCAGGCCTACCGGCGCCTGGGCGCAACGCTCGACGCGGTGGAGGACGAGGAGCGGATGGCGCTTCCCACCCCCACACGCGCGCTGGGCGCGAAAAGCCTTGCGGTGGTGGCGCCGGGCAGCCGCTCGCCCATTATCATGGACGTGAGCTTTGCCATCGAGGCGGGCAAGGCGCTCGGCATCATCGGCCGCTCGGGCTCCGGCAAATCAACCCTTGCGCGCGCTCTTGTGGGGGTTTGGCCCAGTGCCCGCGGCGCGGTGACGCTGGATGGTGCACCCATTGCGCAGTTCCCGCCCGAAGCGCTCGGCCGGCACATCGGCTACCTGCCTCAGGACGTGGAGCTGTTTCAGGGGACCGTGGCCGACAACATTGCCCGCTTCGATCCGGACTTTGAGCCTGACACGGTGGTGGCAGCTGCAAAGGCCGCGGGCGTCCATGAGCTCATTCTGACCCTGCCGCAGGGCTACAACACCATGATTGGCGAGGCCGGCGCCACATTGTCCGGGGGCCAGCGCCAGCGGGTTGCCCTTGCCCGCGCGCTTTATGGCGACCCGTTCCTGGTGGTGCTCGACGAGCCGAACTCCAACTTGGACTCAGAGGGTGATGATGCTCTGGCCCGCGCCATGGCTGCTGTAAAAGCGCGCGGCGGTGTCGCAGTCATCATCGCGCACCGGCCCTCCGCGGTGGCCAACGTCGATCTTATCTTGATGATGGAGAATGGGCGCATGCGCGAATTTGGCCCCCGCGACGAGGTCATGGCGCGCGTCACCCAGCCCCGCAAACAAAGCCCCATGCGCGTCGTGGAAAATCCTCAGGCTGCCGAATGAACGATTCCCGGACACGAGAACCCGCCGTCACCGAAGATCCCAATGCGCCGATCTTCGCAGTCTCCATGAGGCGCTACGTTGAGTTGGGCGCTATTGCAGCGCTCGTCCTGGTCATCGGCTTTGGCGGATGGGCTGCCATGGCAAACCTTGCCGGCGCAGTGGTTGCGCCTGGAACGGTGTCGGTCGGCAGCCGCGTGAAAGAAGTGCAGCACCGCGAGGGCGGCATTGTGAGCGTCATCCACGTGGACGATGGCGACCATGTGGACGCCGGCGACGTGCTGATCGAGCTGGACGACACCCAATCGCGCGCCGCGCGGGACATGGTGAAAAGCCAACTCGTCTCCTACCGCGCACGGATGGACCGGCTCACTGCCGAGCGCCTGAAGGCGGACGAGATCATTTTCCGCAAAGAGATCACGGACCGCGCCAACGAACCCGTCATTGCCGAGATGATGGCCGGTCAGCGCGGCATCTTCGCCGCCCGCCGCGCCACGCTGGAAGGGCAGACAGCCCAATTCAACGAACAGCTTGCCCAGCTTGACGAGCAGATTGCCGGGCTTGAAGGGCAGCGCGTCGCCAAGGAGCGCGAGATCGAACTGGTGCGCGACGAGCTTGCCGACCTTCAGCAACTTTTGCGGCGCGACCTTGTGCCCCGCTCGCGCGTGGTGGCGCGGGAACGGGAGGCCGTCCGCCTTGAGGGCGAAGAGGGTGATTTAAAGGCCAGGATCGCCACTGCGCGCGGCCGGATCGCTGAAATCCGCGTTCAGATCCTCAATGTGGAAAAGGAATTCCAGCAAACGGTGTTTGACGATATCGAGCGCCTGCAGACGGAAATCGCAACGCTCACGGAGCGCAACGTCGCCGCCGATGATGAACTCTCCCGTGTCGTCGTAAAAGCGCCTGTGACCGGCATCATCCACGACATGCAGGTCTCCACCATCGGCGGGGTCGTTCCGCCCAATGGCTCGATCCTGAAGGTGGTGCCGGAGGAGGACGAACTCATCGTTGTCGCCCGCGCCTCGCCCATCAACGTGGACGAGATCTCTCCCGGCCAGGAAGCGGACGTGATGTTCTCCGGCCTGCCGTTTGATTCCACGCCGAAGCTGAAGGGTAAGGTCAAGAACGTTTCCGCGGACGCCAAGCAGGACGAGCAGACGCGGATGGACTACTTCTCCGTCAGCATTGCTCTGCCCGAAAGCGAGCTGGCGCGGCTTGGCGACTCGGTCGTGCTGACCCCCGGAATGCCGGCGGAAGTTTTCATCCGCACCCGTGACCGCACTGTTCTTAACTATCTGGTCGAGCCGCTGCTGGACGCAGCAAACGTCGCCTTCCGGGAAACCTAAAGCGCGGCTTCATGTGGGCGGCGGGGCGCGCAGGGGCCATAGTAAGCACTGGTTAACCCTATCGGTTCACCAATCGGGGCGTCTCATAGGACGCTCCCATGCGCCTCGCACTTGCCATTGTTGTTCCCCTTGCCGCAGGCGCCTGCGTGCAGACCGCATCTGCCCCGCGCAGCCAGGCGGAGTTAATGGCAGTCACCCGCACTGCGAAAGTGGACCTTTCCAGCGCAGACGGCATGCTCTTCCTGCAAAGCGCCCACACCGGCTTCATGGAGGCGCCACCGACGGGGGTGCCGGCGCCAGCGAAAGTGCGCGCACCGCGGCCGGCCTACACGCGTGGCGACAGCCTGGCCACCGGACCCATACGCGCCCATAGCCCCGCCCCCGCGCAACGTGTCCACCACGCCCGTGCAGGCGCCCATGTGACCAGCGCGTCGCCGGAAATCGGCGACCGCGGCCCGATCAGAGTCATCGGCCCCCACGTCCACAACCCTCGCATCGTGGCCAAAAAGAAAAGCGATCTGCCTCAGATCACCGTGCGCCCACCCCAGCAAGACACGCCGCCCGCCAACAGCCTTCGTGACGCCTTTGAGGCCGCCTACGACGAAAACCCCAGCATCAACCAGGCAAGGTCCAACCTGAGGGCGGCCGATGAGGGGATCGCAGTCGCCAAAGCCGGCAACCGTCCGACCATCACTGCGGTGGTGGACAGCGCGCTTCAGCACGAGCGCAGCGCAAACACGCCCACCGGCGGCGGTGCATCGGACAACCTTTCCGACAGCCGCACCCCCACCGAATTGTCGCTCAACATTTCCCAACCCCTCTTCCGCGGCTTCCGCACCCGCAACGCCACGCGCCAGGCCGAGGCCACCGTCCGCGCCGAGCGCGAGCGTCTGCGCGCCGCACAACAGGACGTGTTCCTCAACACCGCGATCGCGTTCGTGGATGTGCGCCGCTTCCGGTCCGGCGTGTTCTTCCGCGAGCAGGAGGTGGCCTTCCTGCGCGAACAGGTAAGCGCAGCACAATCCCGTCAGGAATTCGGCGAAGGCACGCGGACCGATATTGATCAGGCCGAAGCCCGCCTGTCGGAGGCGATGGCGACGCTGGCCACCGAACGCGCCAGCCTTGCCGAGGCAGAAGCACGCTTTCAAGAACTTACCGGGCGCAAGCCTGCCAAACTGGAGCGCGAACTCAGCGTGGCAAAGTTCGTCCCGCCAAGCCTTGCTGAGTCCTTCCGCCGCGCCCAGGACAA
>JBCDFB010000189.1:0-6251 GCA_039178655.1 Pseudomonadota bacterium
CATCGCCAGGCCCCGCGGCAAGCCTGAGGTGGCGGAAATTGTCGCAAGCTCCTGCGAGCGTGCCGACCCGCATCTGACCTGGGCGCTGCTTCCGCCAAGCTTGCGGACGGTGCCGTTGCGGCAAATGATCGGCCAGCTTCTGGTGATCAGCTATTCCGACACCACGCCCCGGGCATCAGGGGTCGAGGCCGTGCGCCAGGCGATCAGAAGCTCGCGCGTGGGCGGTGTGCTCACCTTCCGCCACAACATCTCTTCAGGCGACAATATCCGCGCCATCAACGAAGCGTTCCGCGATGCCCATCCGGTGTTGCCGGCGATCGTTGCCGTGGACCAGGAGGGCGGCGCGGTGATGCGCGTAAAACCCTCCGAGGGCGGGCCTGATACGCCGTCCGCCAAGCGCGTTGCGGACGGCACATTGGAGGAAGCGCGTACAGCCTACACTGATATGGCACGCGCCCTTGCAGACCTCGGCTTTACGGTGAACTTCGGCCCTGTGGTGGACCTGGAGGTCAACCCGAAGAACCCGGTCATCGCGCGCTTTGGCCGGGCTTACAGCGCCTCTGCGGAGGAGGTGGTAAAGTTCGCCCAAGCGTTCATCGATGCCCATTCTGCCGCGGGGCTTGGCACAGCGCTCAAGCATTTTCCCGGGCACGGTTCATCCACTGCCGACAGCCACGAGGGCGCCATTGACCTTTCGGCCACCTGGTCGCACGAAGAGCTGATCCCGTTCCGCGAACTGATTGATTCCGGTTCCGCAGACATGGTGATGATCGGCCACCTGAAACTGGAGGGTGTGACGGGGCCGGATAATCTGCCCGCATCGCTGTCACCCAAAGCCATCGACGGGGTGTTGCGGGAGGCCCTCTGCTTTGACGGGGTGGTGGTGAGCGACGACCTTGCCATGGATGCCGTGTCCAACACCTGGGGCGCTGTTGAAGCGACACGACTGATGGTCGAGGCCGGCGGCGATATGGCGCTCCTGTCCATCCCCGCCGGCGAGGGTTTTGCGCTGATCGACGAAATCACCGATGCGCTTGTTGCCGAGGCGGAGCGTTCCCCGGAATTTTTGCAAAAGATCAAGGCCGCTTACGCCCGCATCGTCCATTTCAAGCTGGACCTCTCCGAGCTGACGGAGCCGCGCTCTGATGCGGCCGTACCCACAGAGCTTGCAGACGCCGCAGGCGCCGTGCGCACCAAATAGCACCCGGCGCTACCAGATCTCATCCATCGGCGCATCGCCGCGCCACTCCGCGATGCGGTTTCGCACTGACGCTGCAGCGTCGGCGGGCAAATCATCCACGCTGAACACCGCCGCATCAGCGATCTCCGCTGCTGGGCCCTTCAGCGGTGTGTTGCCCAGCGGTTCAGGCACGCGCGCCACAAAAAGCGCCACGTGATCGCGCTCAAGCAGCGCCTTGTGGAAGTAGAAGCCGAAAAGCACCGCGGGAACGGACAAAGTGAGCCCGGTCTCCTCCTGCAATTCGCGCACGGCCGCCTGCCGCGCGCTTTCCCCAGGGTCCACAGCCCCGCCGGGGAAGTGCCAGCCGGCGGCATAGGTGTGCCGGACGAGCACAGTTTGGTTGTTCGGATCCATCACCATGCAGCGCACGCCGAGGGTGACGGGCGGGCGAAGGAGCACGCGCAAACGCCACAGCAATCGCGCCCGCAGCTCAGCCATCGCCGGGTGCTGCAGCGGTGCCGCACCGCTCGTTCAGCAGCGCGCTCAAGAGGGCAGCCGCTTGCGCCCTGCGTTGGGAGCGGCCACCACTCACAGTCTCGCCCTGAACGAAGGAGCGTGCGCCGTGCGCCGCTTTCGCATTGCACACCTTTCCGATATCCACCTCGGCCCCGTCCCCAGTCCCGCCATTGGCGCGCTCATCTCCAAGCGTGTCTTCGGCTACGTCAATTGGAAGCGCAACCGCGCCGGCGCCCTCGGCAGCCGCATTCTGGACGCTGCCGTTGCTGACATTGCCGCACAGGGCGCGGACCATGTGTGCGTCTCCGGCGACCTCACCAACATTTCGTTAGACGACGAGTTTGAGAATGCGCGCCGGTGGCTCGCCAGGCTTGGCGCACCAGACGAGGTGAGCGTGGTGCCCGGCAACCATGACGCCTATGTGCCGGGCGCTGCCCGGCGTGCCCTTGCCGCGTGGGCGCCCTATGCTGCCGGCGACAGCGGGCGGGCGGGCTTTCCTTACCTGCGCCGGCGCGGCGAGGTTGCGATCATTGGCATCTCTTCAGCGGTGGCGACGCCACCGTTTTCGGCACGGGGGCGGGTCGGAACCGAACAGCTCAAGCGCCTAGCCGCAATGCTCGACCGGGCCGATGACGCCCACAAAGTCGTGATGGTCCATCATCCGCCGCTTTACGCAGCCGCTCCCTTTCGCCGGCGTCTGGCGGACGCGAACCATCTTTGTGATGTGTTGGCGGAGGGTGCGGCAGACATTGTCCTTCATGGACACAACCACGCGCCTTCGTTGGACTTTCTGGAGACTGTGCGAGGGAGCGCTGCCATTGTGGGTGTGCCCTCAGCCTCCTCCGATGGCACGAAGCACCCCGCGGGCGGTTACGCACTCATCGACATTGATGCTGTTGCTGGCACTGCAAGCATGATCCGCCGGGTCTGGGATCGCCTGGCGGGAGATTTCGTGCCTGAGCCCGCGACACCCCTTTCGCCGCTCCGTTCCGACAACTGAGGGCGGGCTTCAAGCGCGATAGTGCTGGACTTTCGTGGCGCGCAGGCCGGCAAGACCGTGCCGGTCGATCAGCGCGTTCCAGTTGAGGAACTCTTCGATGGTGAGCGTATAGCGCTCGCAAGCCTCATCGATGGACAACAGGCCGCCGCGCACAGCCGCAACCACTTCTGCCTTGCGGCGAATCACCCAGCGTTTCGTGTTAGGAGGCGGCAGATCCGCCAGCGTGAGCGGCGTACCGTCTGGGCCGATCACATACCGATAACGCGGCTGGGGATACTCGGACATGTTACTCACTCAAAACAAAACACAACGCTTGACAGACAGCGATTAAGGCGCGCGCGGCTTAACAGCGCCCTAATCGCGGGGCGTTGCCGTGGGCCCCTTTTGCCCTTAGCTAACGGGCCATGAGTGAAGCGCCGCGAAACAGCTTGGATTTGCCAGGAAGGCCGCAGGATCACCGTGTGGTGGTCGCCATGTCCGGCGGCGTTGATTCGTCCGTGGTCGCAGGGCTTCTGTCTGCGGAGGGCTACGACGTCATCGGCATGACGCTTCAGCTCTATGACCACGGCGCTGCCGTCGGCAAAAAAGGCGCCTGCTGCGCGGGGAGTGACATCCACGATGCCCGCCTTGTGGCAGAGAGCATCGGCATCCCCCACTACGTGCTGAACTATGAGCAGCGGTTCCAGGAAGGCGTGATTGAGGCGTTCGCCGACGCCTACGCGCGGGGCGAGACGCCGGTCCCGTGCATTTCCTGCAATCAGACTGTGAAGTTCACCGATTTGCTTGACGCTGCACGCCAGCTCGGTGCCTCAGCCCTTGCAACCGGCCATTATGTGGCCAGCCGCGAAGTGGACGGACGCCGCCGCCTGTTCAGGCCCCACGATGAGCGGCGCGATCAAAGCTATTTCCTGTTCGCCACCACGCCCGAGCAACTGGATTTCGTGCGCTTTCCGTTAGGCGACCTGCCGAAGGACGAGGTGCGCGCCCTTGCCACGAAAATGGGGCTTGTGGTTGCGGACAAAGCCGATTCCCAGGACATTTGTTTCGTGCCCGACGGGCGCTATGCACGCATTGTTGAGGCACTGCGCCCTGATGCGGGCCAGCCGGGCGATATCGTGCATGTGGACGGGCGCGTTCTGGGTCGCCACAACGGCGTGATCCATTACACGGTCGGCCAGCGACGCGGGCTTAACATTGCACTTGGTGAGCCGCTTTTCGTGGTGACCATTGATGCGGAAGCGAACCGTCTCATCGTGGGGCCGCGGGAGGCGCTTCGCACCCACAGGGTGGGGCTGCGCAAGCCCAACTGGCTCGGTGCGCCTCTGGGCGAGGGCGAAGAGCGCCGCGTTTACGCAAGGGTCCGCTCCACCCGCCCGCCCCGTCCGGGCATTGCGCGGTGGGAAGACGGCCGGTTGACAGTGGACCTTGCCGACGGGGAAGAGGGCGTCGCGCCCGGTCAGGCTTGTGTCCTTTACGCCAGCGACGAACAGCGCGCTGAGGTGCTGGGCGGCGGCTTTATTGAGCGCGCCATCTCCCCCGCCACGCCGCTTGCCGTGGCCTGAACGCTTCAAACGGACCCAACAGCACATCATGGCACGCGCAAAATCCGTGGACGGACAGGATGTTAAGTCCGCCTACGCCCGGTGGGCCCCGGTTTACGAGATCATCGCAAGTCCCACGGTCCCTGCGCGCAAGATTGCCGCAAAACGGGTCAACGCCGTGGGCGGCCGCTTTCTGGAGGCGGGGGTCGGCTCAGGATCCGCTCTCCCCCTTTACGATGAAGGCGTGCGTCTGGTGGGGGTGGATCTCTCCCACGACATGCTGAAGATCGCCCATGAGCGCGCCTCCTCCCTGCCGAACGTGGAGGCTGTGGTGGAGATGGACCTCATGTCCCTCGCCTTCGCAGACGATGCCTTTGACGGGGCCATCTGCATGTTCACCATCACGGCGGTGCCGGACGCACGGCAGGTCCTTTCAGAGTTTGCCCGCGTGGTGCGCCCCGGCGGCACGGTGATGGTTGCGAGCCATTTTGAGGCCAGGTCCGGCCCGTGGTGGGTGACCGACCGGCTCATGAGCCCGTTTGCCAAGCGCCTGGGTTGGAACCCGTCCATGCCCATCGATCCGATGCTTGATCTCCCGGGCTTGTCGCTTCAGTCCAACGAACTCCTGCCACCGCTCGGCCTGGTCAATCTCCTCACCTACAAGGTTATGGAGCCCGCCGGCGCCCAGTGACGGCGTGGCCGGCACCCCGAGCGAGCCTTCTGGCGAGTGGTGGTTGACACTGGCACGCCTAACCGCATCTAACATCCGTCGCGGCGGAGTAGCTCAGTTGGTTAGAGCAGCGGAATCATAATCCGCGTGTCGGGGGTTCAAGTCCCTCCTCCGCTACCAGAAATTTCTCAATGAAAACATTACATTAAAAGAATGCATCTCCCGCGCATTGGCCATTTCCATGTTGCATTGCGTAGCATTCGATTCCACCGGTTTCTGCAGGTTTCCAGGAAGGGACGGCAGCTCCATTCGGCGAGAATGCGACATGAAATCCCGACTGGTGGACAGGTGACTTCACACCACCATGGCGTGAAACGCACCATTGAACGCCTTGTACAACGCCACGCTACTGTCGAGCCACCATTGGTGGACGAACACGGTACCGACGCTCTGGGGCGCGCCGCCGCATGCCCACGAATTGTGGAGATACAAGAAACTGGCGGGAATGCGGTTATGGGGAACAGCTTTGCGGCCAGCTCGGCCGCAGCGTTCACCGCTGAAACAGTCAGCGGGTGAAAAGCAGCATACCGAGATTGCGGTATCCTCATTGACCCTGACGGGATCAGCCAAACGGCGCCCACTCTACAGACGCCCTGTTGAGGGCCACCTGCTCACGTCCGGTGAGAAGCCACGGAACTCAGAGAGCTCCCTTTCGGCAAGCGCTTAAGCTGCCAGCATGGTCCTCACAATACAGCAATGTGGGCTTGGTAAGGAACCGCCGGTTAAGGGGCATCTTGCGCGGGCACGGCATCCAAGTGCCGCCAAGCACTGTCGATACCAGCAAGTTGCTGCAGACCCAGGCACCCGCCACCATTGAGTGAATCTTCGGACAATTCCGTGAAGCGCACCTGCGCGATGCGCTCTTGCAGTTTTGTGAAACCCATCCGAACAGCCAGTGGGCGTTGAAGGCACCAGCCATCTTTGCTGTGAGCGCCGTGCTGCGCTCACATGGCCGGTGGTACGATAGGGATCCGCCGGCGTGGTGGAGAATCATGGACACGATAGACCTCGCCGCGCTTTCCCAATTTTGCACGTTGAAGGGCGCTCGCTTGGTATCACTGCGCGGGCGGCCATCGCGCACGAGGTTTACCTCCGGCTATGCCGAACTTTCCAGCCGGAAAAGATCATGCTGTTGACCGGGACTGAGCCGTCTTTGTAATGAAGACGGTGAGGCATGAGCTTCTATTTGATGGACGGTAAAACGTGACGTGGTGATTAGGCTTCCGAGCAGTCTGAACTAGACGCTTCACAGTATGCCGAAGATCGATCACGCTGTTACCCGCG
>JBCDFB010000190.1:0-6249 GCA_039178655.1 Pseudomonadota bacterium
GACCCGGCAAGGGTCAGTGCGGGCCGGGCAGCCGCCCGTAAACTCAGCGGGTTCGCCGGGGCTAAAAGCGCCTACGAGGCTGATCTTGCACGCGAGCGGTCAGCAAGCCGGCGGCGGCGGTGGGGACAGGCTGCCGTCCTCGCTGCCGAGTTGCCGCAAAGCGTGCGCTTTATCTACGTGCACTATCTTCACACGCCTGCGTCGGTGGCCCGATACGCTGCGCTAATGCGTGGGCTGCCATTCGGCTTCTCCGCCCACGCCAAAGATATCTACACCACGCAACCCTGGGAGCTTGCAGAAAAGATCGCGGACGCGCGCTGGGGCGTGACCTGCACGCGCCACAACGCAGCATTCTTGCGTGCGTTGTCGGACGATCCGGCGAAGGTGCGATTGGTATACCACGGCCTAGACCCGGAGCCGTTTTACCTGCCCCACCGGCCCGCAAGCGGCACTGTGAAGATCGTCAGCGTGTGTAGAGCGGTGGAAAAGAAGGGGATCGACGATCTCCTGCGCGCACTTGCAAAACTCCCAAGTGCGACGGACTGGAAGCTGGAACACATCGGCGGCGGCAATCTTGAGCGCTATCGCACGCTCGCCGCCCGTCTTGGGATTGCCCAACGTGTAACGTTTCGCGGTCCGCGCACACGCAGTGAGGTGATTGAGGCTTACGCGCGGGCCGATGTTTTCGCTCTCGCCTGCCGCGTTGCGCGCAATGGCGACCGCGACGGGCTGCCGAATGTCATCATGGAGGCCATGGCGATGGGTTTGCCGGTGGTCTCCACTGAAGTCTCTGCGGTGCCGGAAATCGTGGACGAGACCACCGGCATTCTGGTGCCCCAGCGCGATCCAGCGGCGCTTTCGGCGGCGTTGCAAAAGCTCTGCGAGGAACCGCTGCTGCGCACAGCCCTCGGCAAAGCAGGCCAGGCGCGGGTACTGGCCGATTTCTCGCCCTATCCCGGCTTTGAAACCATCGCGGCACTTCTTGCGCAGGAGGCGCCGGCCAAGGCTGCTGCATGACAGGCTCCGTGCCATCGGCGCTGAAAGCGGCGTTGATCACGCCCATGAAGTCGCCCGACGCACCAACCCCCTCGGGCGATAGGACCTTCGGGCGCCTCATCCGCGCCGCACTCACCGCCTCGGGCCACCAGGTGACGTTGCCGCCGCAGTTCACCACATGGTGCCGCAGGGGAGCCGATTTTGAGGGGGTTGCGCGCGCAGCGCCTGACGCCATCAGTGCAGCTGTCCGGGCGTTGGAGGCTGATCCGCCGGACGTGATCTTGACCTACCACAACTACCACAAAGCGCCTGATCTTTTGGGGCCCGCGCTGGCGAGGCAGTTCGGTGCCGCCTACGCCATCATCGAGGCGAGCCGGTCCCCAAAACGGGCGCAGGGCGAATGGGCACGGGGTTTTGAAGCGGCCGATCGAGCGCTTCAGGCAGCGGCGGCATGGGGCGCGGTTACCCCGCGCGACTTGCCGGAGCTGATGGCCTTCTGCCCTCACAAGGTGATCGAAACGCCACCGTTCATTGACGCCGGCGCCTTCAGCGCACCGCATAAGGGCAGCGCTGGAGGGACGCGCGTCGTTTCCGCTGCAATGATGCGCGAGGGCCGCAAGGCGGACAGCGTGCGCCTTTTGTGCAAAGCGTTCGATCTTGTCCGGCAGGAGGTTCCGGGGGCAACGCTTGAGATCGCAGGCGGCGGCCCTGCGCTCAGCCAACTCAAAGCGGCTCATCCGCACGCGAGTTTTCTGGGCCAGCTCGGCCGGGCAGAGCTTGCAAGCCTCTTTGCGAGCTCCGACGTTTTCGCCTGGCCTGCGCTGCATGAGCCGTTCGGATTTGTGTTCCTGGAGGCCCAGTCGGCGGGGCTACCAGTCGTGGGGGGCGACACGCCCGGCGTGCATGCGGTGGTGAGAGACGGCGAGACCGGCTTCCTGGCGGCGCATGGGGATGCGAAAGCCCTTGCGGCGAGGATCGTGCAGCTGATGACTGACTCGGCGCTGCGGCAAACCATGGGCATGGCCGCCCGCAGGTTTGCCAGGGCAAACGATTTGGAAAAGGGCGCGGCAAGGCTCAGCGCGCTGATGGCAAAGGCGTTCTTGCAGGTGCCGGCCGGGTGACGCGCGTCCTCATTTGGGTCCAGCATCTGTTGGGTACGGGGCACACTGTTCGCGCAGCCGCCCTTGCCCATGCGCTGCGTGCCGAAGGTGCCGGGGTCACCATGGCGCTCGGCGCTGTGCCTCCGCCGACCCTCGACCTTTCAGGCCTTGATTTGGTTGAACTTCCCGCCGTTGCCGCAACCGACGGCTCGTTCACAACCATACAAACTTCAGACGGCCGCCCCTACGAGGCGGTTGCACAGCACCGTAGGGAGCTGCTTCTGGCCCTCGTGGAAACGCTCCGCCCGCAGGTGCTGGTGACGGAGACATTTCCCTTCGGACGGCGCCGCTTTAGCGGTGAGTTGCTGGCCATGGCGGAGGCGGCACGGGGGCGGGGCGCGGTGATCGCCTCCTCTATACGTGACGTGCTGGTGAGAAAGTCGCCTCAAAAAGAAGCGCAGATGGCGGGCTGGGCGAACGCCCACTTCGATCACGTGCTGGTCCACGCCGACCCAAACTTTGTCCGCCTGGAAGACAGTTTCGGGGCAAGCGACAAGGTCGCTTCGCTCGTCCACTACACGGGCTTTGTGGACGGTGGACATCCTGTGCCTGCCGAGGGCGGTGACCGGAGCGGCATCCTGGTGTCGGCCGGGGGAAGTGCCGTCGGTGCGGCGCTTATCGAGGCAGCGGTCACGGCGGCACGCAGTTTCCCGCAGATGGAGATGCGCGTTCTCATCCCCAGGCCGCTGCAGGCGCTCGCCGATACGCTGAGGTCAACCGCGCCATCACACGTCCAATTGGAGGCGAACCGGCCGGATTTTCGGGCGCTTCTGTCGCAATGCGCCGTTTCGATCAGCCAGGCCGGGTATAACACTGTGCTTGATGTGCTGGCTGCGCGGCCCCGTGCAGTGCTCGTCCCGTTTGCCGCCCATGAGGAAAGCGAGCAGACGGACCGCGCCGCCGCACTTGAACGGCGCGAATTGGCACATGTGCTGGCTGAAAGCGACCTCAATGCCGAAACGCTGGCCCACGCCATACGTGCAGCACTCAAAACGCCGCCTCCCCCCAGCATTGCGCTCGACACCGATGGCGCAGGCCGCACCGCGCGCTTTTTGATGGAGGCGGCAGGATGAGCCGGGACCCGCTGGAACTGCTGTCTGCACACTTTACTGCCTGCGCGGCCGCCGGGCACACCCGCAAGGTCTGGTGGCGGGACGATGACGCAACGCGCCCCGGCCCGAAGCTGCAAAGGCTGATGGCCACGGCATCGGGTGCCGGCGCGCCCCTGTCGCTGGCGGTGATCCCTGCACGGGTGGATCCGGCGCTGTTGCCGCTTTGCGCAACCGGCAACATCACTGTCCTGCAGCATGGGATTGCCCACACCAACCATCAAGCGTCGGGAAAGCCGGCTGAGCTTGGCGATGCGCGCGAGCCTCAAACCCTCGTCGACATGCTGGTCAAATGGCGCCAGAGCATTGCGTGCGCCCAAGCGCTCCCGGTGCTGGTCCCGCCATGGAACCGGATGCGCGCTGACCTTTTGCCGGCCCTTGCCAGCGCCGGCTACGCTGGGGTGTCTTTGTTCGGTGGCGCCCCTCACCGCGCCCCGCTGATCAGGGTGGATACGCACATCGATCCCATCGCCTGGCGTTCCACCCGCAGCCTTGCCGACGATGGGACGCTTTGCCAGATGATGGCGCGTGCTGTGGCGACCGACGGGCCGATCGGCCTCCTCACCCATCACATCGTTCATGATGCGCCGCTTGACCGCTTTGTTGAGGCGTTCGCCGATCTGGTGGCGGGCCACGATGGGGCCGAGTGGGTTTCAGCCCGCAGCCTGTTTCGGCACTGATGGCAGACCCGTTTACGCCTATCGAGGATTTGGCGGCGGTGTCCGGCGCCCTGATGGGGCTCGATTACGGGACAAAAACCATTGGTATGGCGGTCTCCGACGACGGCTGGCGCGTCTCATCGCCCCTCAGCACCATCCGCCGCGCCAAATTCACCAAGGATGTGGAAACGCTGCTGGCCACCGCAGACCGATACGGCGTTGCAGCTTTTGTCCTTGGCCTGCCCCTCAACATGGACGGCTCGGCAGGGCCACGGGTGCAGGCGACCCGGGATTTCGCGCGGAACCTTTCCAAGCGCGACGGCCGACCCATTGTGAGTTGGGACGAGCGCTGGTCAACCGTCGCCGCCAACCGCGCGCTGCTGGAGGTTGACGCATCGCGGGCGCAGCGGCGGGAGGCGGTGGACAAGGTTGCCGCCGCCATCATCCTGCAAGGCGCGCTGGACCGATTGCGCGGGCTCGGCCTGCCACGGCAAAGCGATGCATCTTGATGCAAAGGGAAACGGGTGGTCTGTTGGCCCAAAGAGCCGAGGACGATCGGCCCGCGGGAGGACCACATGCTCAAAGGCATCGACCCAAGGCTCGATGCGCACGTTTTGTTTGCGCTCAAAGCCATGGGGCACGGCGACACCTTGGTCGTCTGCGACACCAACTTCCCGGCCGATGCCATCGCCCGCCAGACCGGCCTGGGACAACTGATCTCAGTGGCCAACGTGTCGGCACCCGACGCGGTGGAGGCGATCCTATCCCTGCTTCCGGTGGAGGCCGCGGCACGCATGGAAGTGATGGGTGCGCCAGACGAAATCCCGCCGGTACAGGCGGAGGTTCAAGAGGTGTTGACGGCACACGAGCCCGGCGCGGGCCGCCTCTCAGGCGTTGAGCGTTTTGCGTTTTATGAAGAGGCCAAGAAAGCCTTCTGTGTCGTCGCCACCGGAGAGCGGCGCTTTTACGGCTGCTTCATCCTGACCAAGGGCGTAATCCCGCCGGAGGCGTAACGCGCTGTGGCTGACGTGGTCGTACTGGGCATTTTCGCCGTGGACCTTGCCTTTGAGGCACCGCGCCTTCCCGCTGTGGGCGAAACGCTCCTGGGAGAGGGCTTTCGCATGGGGCCAGGCGGGAAAGGGTCAAACCAGGCGATCGCTGCGGCAAAGGCTGGCGCCCGCACGGCGTTCCTCACACGGATCGGGCAAGACGCGTTCGCCGACATTGCGCTCAAAACGTGGAACGATGCCGGTGTCGGCACCAGCGCCATCATTCGCGATGAAGGCCGCGCCACGGGCGCAGCATTCATCTTCGTGTCCACCGAGACCGGTGACAACGCCGTCATCGTGGAGAGCGGTGCGGCCGGCGCCATCTCTGCCGACGATGCGGACGATTGGACCCCGCTCATCGGCGCATCCAAAGTGTTCGTGACCCAGTTGGAGCAGCCACAAGATGCTGCGCGCCGCGCGCTACAGATCGCGAAAGTTGCCGGGGTCACCACCATCATGAATCCCGCGCCGGCGGCGACGCTCGACGACGCATTGCTCGCCTCATGCGACTTTCTCACCCCTAACGAGGCGGAAGCGGCGGGGCTCACCGGACGCACGGTCAACACGGTGGATGATGCGCGCACCGCAGCCGAGACGCTCCGCGGGCGCGGGGTCGGCACCGTGATCGTCACGCTGGGCGCTGAGGGCGCGCTGATCCATGGTGAGGGCATCTCCGAGCGTGTGCCGGCCTTTCACGCCGGGCCTGTGCGCGACACCACGGGGGCCGGCGACGCATTTAACGGCGCGTTCGCCTGTGCGCTGGCTGAGGGGCGTTCCCCACGCGATGCGGTGCGCTTCGGCTGCGCCGCGGCGAGCCTTTCCGTCACCCGCCCTGGCGCTGCGGCGGCCTCAGCCACCCGCGCCGAGATCGATGCATTTCTTTCCTCCGACACTTCAAAGGACCCGTGATGGACACCAAGACGCTCAAGCTGCGCTCGGGCAAATCGCTTACCTTCACGGCGCTCGGCACCGGGACTGCGCCGCTTGGCAATCTTTATCACGCCATTGACGAAGACACCGCCCAAGCCACCCTGGAGGCCGCCCTTACGGCCGGGTCACGCTATTTCGACACCGCCCCGCTCTACGGGTTTGGCCTTTCGGAGCGGCGGCTCGGCGCGTTCCTGCGCCGGGCGCGCCCCAATGCGCTGGTCTCCACCAAAGTGGGCAGGCTCTTGAAGCTCGGCGAGCGCGGGCCCGACGCACAACCCACCCAATGGTTCGACGTGCCCGCCCGCGACATCATCTACGACTATTCCTATGATGGTGTGATGCGCTC
>JBCDFB010000191.1:0-6243 GCA_039178655.1 Pseudomonadota bacterium
CCGGTTGCCGTACTCGTCACCTGCGCGGGGGTCATGGCAACGTCCGCTGCTGCTGCATCCATTGCGACCATGACTGCCGATGTGTGGGAGCGAACCTTTGCGGTGAACGCGCTCGGCACATTCTTGTGCGTGCGTGAATTCCTACGCCGCTACGCGGAGCAAGCGGTCCCGGCAGGGCGGATTGTGACGATGTCGTCTGCCGCAGCCCAGATCGGCGGATACCGCGGCGATGCCGCCTACATCGCCTCAAAGGCCGCGGTGATTGGCTTCACGAAGATCGCTGCCCGGCAGGCTGCTGCGGCCGGCATCACGGTGAACTGCGTGGCGGCCGGACCGGTCGCGACACCGATGTTCGACCGTGCGATGGACGAGGCATCGCTGCCCGGCCTCCTTGATCGGATCCCTGCCGGACGGATCGGCCAACCGGCGGAGATTGCCGCCCTTGTTGCCCACCTCGCAGGGCAAGACGCCGGCTTCATCACAGGCGCCACCTTCGACGTTAACGGCGGTTATTCAATGCGATGAAAAAGTCAGGGCTGGCGGGACAGCAAAAGATCACTCGACTGGTCGTAAAGGCCAATCATCACATGCATCCGCATCACGAGTTCTTCCAGGTGATCCGGCGAGGGCGCTGCTTCCATGAAAAGGCGCAGCAGTACCTCGCGCCGCTGTGTAAGGTATGCGTCCACAATGCTCTTGCCCGAGGCCGTCACTGCGTAAACAGCGGCCTTGCGCGAACGGCCCTTTCGCTCCACCAGCCCCAATTGCGTCAGCTTTTTCAGACCGTATTGAAGATTAGGAATGTCCCCCCTGTGCAGAAGACGGGCAATCTCCATCAAGCCTTTTTCCGAACCCATCATGTGGACTGCGTGGAGAATGGCGCCCTCAGTGTTGGTCAAGTTGTGCTGAGAGACCGAGGCAAGGCAGTCCCGCCGCCAACGGGCAAAGGCGGCACCCAGGTGCCAGATCGCATACTCAAATTCGGACAGGCGGTGTTCGTAGGCCTGCGCTTGGCTCAAATGGTGTGCCTTGGGACGTTCCGCGTCGGCCATTGTTGCTCCGTTGATCGGGGGATCGGTCATGCGACGGTTCATGTGCGATGAGCAGGGAGACTGAACGCCGAGGCAACGAGGCGGGTCAAGCAGCCGTGCAAACGGTGGCCGAACTGCTGGAGATGAAGGCTCAAAGCCGGCCGGATGCGGACCTTGTATGTGTGCCGCCGGCACTTGCAGAAGATTGGTCGCTCGACAAGGACGCCTGGACCTTTGGCGACGTGGCGGCTGAGGCGAACGCTCTTGGCGCGGCCTATAGCGCAGCGGGTTATGGCCCGGGACACCGCGTTGCGCTCCTCCTTGAAAACCGTCCCGTGCACTACGTCCACTGGCTTGCGCTGGCCGGCATCGGCGTCAGCGTCGTGCCTCTCAACCCCGATTCGCGGGCCAGCGAGCTCCACTATATTCTCAGTCACAGCGAAAGCGCAGCGGTCGTCACCCTTGCGCAGCGGCGGCGCCAGGTCGCCGAGACTGCGGGCGCGCTTGGCTTGCCCGTCGTGCTGCCGGGCGATGTGCCGCCCCGGCCGGCACCCGTCGCGCCACCACCTGAGGCGGATGGGCGCGAGGCGGAATGCGCGCTCCTTTATACGTCGGGCACCACGGGCAAGCCGAAGGGCTGCCTGCTTTCCCATGGCTACTTCCTGGCGTGGGGCGAGTGGTATGCCGCTCAAGGCGGCGCCATCTCGCTGCGCCCTTGGCAAGAACGGCTCCTAACGCCGCTTCCCACCTTCCACGTCAACGCCATGGGCAACTCGTTTGTGGGGATGCTGCATTCCGGCGGCGCACAAATCATCGTGGATCGGTTCCACCCTCGGTCCTGGTGGACTACGGCCCGTGAAACTCGGGCTACTTGCTTCCACTATCTGGGCGTCATGCCCGCCATCTTGCTGGCGCTTCCCCACGACGCTGCGGAGCGTGACCACACGCTGCGCTTCGGCCTTGGCGGCGGTGTTCACCCCAACCACCACGGCGCATTCGAGGAGAGGTTCGGTGTGCCGCTTCTGGAAGGCTGGGCAATGACGGAGACCGGCGGCGCCGCGCTTCTTTGCTCAGTGGAGGAACCGCGTCACGTGGGCAAGCGGTGTATCGGAAGGGCTGATAGGCTAGGCCCGCCCATGGAGGCCGCAATTGTCGATGACGACGGCGAACGAGTTCCGCACGAGCAACCCGGAGAGCTGCTGGTGAGGGCACGGGGCTTAAATCCTCGCGCGCATTTCTTTTCTGGATACTTCAAAGACCCAGAAACTACACAAGCAAACTGGACGGGAGACTGGTTCCGCACTGGCGATATCGTCAAACAGGATGCGGCCGGTGCAATCTTCTTTGTGGATCGCAAGAAGAATATCATTCGCCGCTCCGGTGAAAACATCGCCGCGATGGAAGTGGAGGGCGTCCTTGCCGCGCATCCCGCGGTTCGCCAAGTGGCGGTGGTTGCCGTTCTGGATGAAATCCGAGGAGAGGAGGTCCTCGCCGCCATCGTCACTGACGGCAATGTCGGCCGCGACAGTGCGCTGGCGCGGCAGATCTTAAAGGATGCCGCCTCAAAGCTTGCCTACTTCAAGCTGCCAGGTTGGATCGCATTTCTCGATGAGCTCCCCACCACCACGACCCAAAAGGTCCGTAAAGCCGATCTTGGCGCAGTGGCCCACGACCCGGAAAACAACCCGGCCTGCATTGACTTGCGGGCCGAGAAGCAAGCGCTGCGAGAAACAGCACTGTGACAGGGCCGCGCGCCTACCAGGATGTTGCCGTCGCCGCGCCAACGAGCGTGCGCTATGAGCGCTTCTCCACCAAGTCGGGCCACTACTTCTGTGGGACAGTTCTGCGACAGATGCTGGCAAGCGCTAATCTCGACAAAGCTGCGGTGGACGGTCTTTGTGTGTCGAGCTTCTCCCTAGCGCCCGACACGGCTGTCGCGCTGACTGAGCACTTCGGGCTCGCCACACGATGGGTGGACCATTTGCCTTTCGGCGGCGCCAGCGGCCTTATCGCGCTGCACAGGGCCGCGCGGGCGGTCGAAGCGCGCGATGCCGATATCGTTGCCTGTATCGCCGGCGATACCAACGACCCCGATGCATTTCGCAGGAGTACCGCCTCCTTCAGCAGGTTCGGCCGGGACGCGGTCTACCCCTATGGTTCCGGCGGCACCAACGTCACTGCGGCCTTCCTCACCGATCAATACATGCAGCTTTATGGCGCAACGCGTGAAGACTTTGGCCGGATCTGCGTTGCCCAGAGGCAGAACGCAGCGGCCTACCCCAACGCGCTATTGCGCAAGCCCCTCGCGCTGGAAGACTATCTGGCAGCGCGCCCAGTCGCCGATCCGCTTCGCCTTTTCGACTGTGTGATGCCGTGTTCCGGTGCCGAGGGGTTCCTGGTCATGCGCGGGGAGACGGCGCAAGCCCATGGCCTAGAGTTTGCCAGCCTCGTCTCGCTGATCGAGCGCCATAACGCCTTCTTCGCGGACGAGGTGCAAACCCGGTCTGGTCTCGCCGATGGTCAGGCCACGCTGTTCAGCGCCGCAGGCATCGGGCCGGACGACATCGGTGTTTTGGAGATCTACGACGATTATCCCGTCATCGTCGCGATGCAGCTTGAAGACCTTGGTTTCTGCCAGAAAGGCGAGGCGAAGGCGCTCCTGCGCGCGCACGACTTCAGGGTGGACGGATCGCTCCCTCTCAATACTTGCGGCGGCCAACTGTCAGCGGGGCAGGCGGGCGCCGCCGGCGGCTTTTTAGGGATCGTTGAAGCGGTCCGGCAGCTTACCGGTCGCGCACTTGGCGACCAGGTGGAGGATGCGCGCACCGCACTCGTCACCGGGTTTGGGATGCTGAACTTCGACCGTGGCCTCTCATCGGCTGCCGCCATCCTGGCAGCGTCATGAGTGCGTTGGCGCAACGCCGCAATCCTGTCCTTCCGCCGCGGCTGCCCACCGTTCCACCCACAGACCGAAGCCGGCCGGCCCATGCGATGGCTGCGTGGGCGGCAGTCGGCCGCTTCGCCCTGCAAAAATGCCGAGCCTGCGACGCTGTCCTTTATCCTCCGCGCGATGTTTGCCCCTGTTGTCTGTCCACTGAGTTCGGCTGGCATTTCGACGATGGTGAAGGGCGCCTCATTGCCCACACGACACTTCATGCACCATACGAGCCGCACTTCCGTGGGATGGCACCGCTGCGCGCCGGGTTAGTCGCCCTCAACAGCGGCCCAAGGGTCGTCGCATTCGTGTCTTCAGCGGTCGAGCCACCGCCGGCACAGGTTTGCGTTCACGCCAGGCTCGATCGCGGGGGAAATCTTGCCCTCATAGCAACACGCAAAGAAACCGCAGAGGAGGAGATCGCAGCCATGGCTGAGTTCACCGCGGACCCAACCGGGCGAAAGATCTTGGTGACCGACGCCACCACACCAGTCGGCGCGAGCGTCGTAAGGGCCATGTGCGCTGCGGGGGCGGAAATCGTGTGGGCCGGCAGAGCTGAGCCTTGGGGCGTTATCCCTCACTTTGACGATGCGGTCGCGCTGCCCCAGGCCGAGGTTGTGCCGCTCGACGTGACCGATGGCGACAGCGTCATCAGCCTTGCGGGACGGATCGGCGGACGCACCGACATCGTGATTAATACGAGCGAATACATGCGCCCTCCCGCTGTCCTTGCCGGGGCCGGGGTGGAAACCGCACGTATTCAGATGGAGGTCGCCTTCCTGGGTCTCATGCGGCTGGCGCAAGCGTTCGGACCCGCACTCGCTGCCCGGGCACAGGAAGGCAAGGCCCATGCGCTCGGCTGGGTGAACATCCTGTCGATCAACGCGTTGGCCAGCGCTCCTGGCCTTTCAAGCATTTCAGCAGTCCACGCTGCGGCGCACTCATACGCTGAGGCCATGCGCGCGCAATTCCGGAAGAGCGGGCTTAAGGTGGTGAACCTCTTTCCGGGGCCGATCGACGATGATTGGAGCCGACAAACCATCCCGCCGAAGGTGTCGCCAGCGGCCCTGGCGGGCGCCGTCGTGGATGCACTCCGAAGCGGGGTCGAGGACGTCTTCCCTGATCCGGTCGCGCGGGATTGGTATGCCCGCTGGCGCGAGGACCCGGCAGCCTTCGCCAGAGACATCGCGGCGGCAAGCGCATGAGCGGAGGGCTCGGCGCGTTCGTTTCAGATCTTACGTCCGGCGCCATCAGCGTGGTGGACCTGACGCACACCCTGCGCCCCGATTTCCCGCGGATTACTTTGCCCGCCGAGTTTGCCCCGTCCGCCCCGTTCCGGATTGAAGAAGTCGCCCACTACGATGCGCGCGGACCAGCATGGTATTGGAACAACTTTTCCTGCGGTGAGCACACCGGCACCCACTTTGATGCCCCGGCACATTGGATCTCAGGCCGCAACCTCCCCAACGCCACAACGGACACGATCCCCGCGGAAAACTTTGTCGGGCCGGCCTGCGTCATTGATTGCCGCGAGGAGGCAGCTTCGGACGCTGACTTTCTTTTAACGCGCGAGCGGGTTCTTGCCTGGGAGGCAGCGCACGGCGCGATCCCGCCCCGCGCGTGGGTCTTGATGCATACCGGATGGGCCGGAAAAGCCAACGACCCTGTCGCGTTCCAAAACTTCAGCGATGACGGACAGCACACGCCAGGACCGGACGCAAACTGCATCACGTTCCTGATTGAGAAACGGGACATTCTGGGGTTTGGCACGGAGACCATCGGCACGGACGCGGGCCAGGGCGCCAACCTTACCCCACCCTATCCCGCCCACTACGCGCTGCACGGGGCAAACCGCTATGGCCTTCAATGCCTTGCCAACTTGGACCAATTGCCCGCGACGGGAGCACTCCTCGTCGCCGCGCCCCTCAAGATACGTCGCGGCAGCGGCAGCCCGGCACGCGTCCTCGCCTTCGTCCCTTCGATGACCCCGCAGCGGTCCCGCTGAACGCTTACTGAACCGGAGCCGATGAGTAGAGGGCAGTACAAGCCTCGTTGGCCATCGCGGTAACCGAAGCACACCATGAACCGGCTTCGGGCCATAAGAATGATGTGCTTTTAAAGAGTATGCGCGGCGTCTGCGCGCCCGCGCTCTAGTGGCCCGAAGGGCGGCCACGCGATAAAGATGGTGCCCAGGAGAGGACTCGAACCTCCACGGGTTGCCCCACACGGACCTGAACCGTGCGCGTCTACCAGTTCCGCCACCTGGGCCCTGTCGAA
>JBCDFB010000192.1:0-6213 GCA_039178655.1 Pseudomonadota bacterium
ATCGTCTCCACGTCCGCGAGCGCCTGTTTGATTTCGCGGTAGACGAAGCCGATGAAGTTGAGGGGGATGGAAAGCTGCATCAAAAGGGCGTTCACCATCACGAAATCACCCAGCGTTTGCTCACCAGCCATGACGGCGCGGGCTGACATGACCATCAGCACGGTCAGCCCCACGGTGAAGATGAGCGTCTGGCCCATGTTGAGCCAGGCAAGGGACGTCCAGGTCCGCACAGCGGCATCTTCGTAGCGCGCCATGGAGCGGTCGAACCGGTCTGTCTCCATGCGTTCGTTGTTGAAATATTTGACCGTTTCGTAATTGATCAGGCTGTCGATGGCCTTGGAGTTCGCGTCCGTGTCGAACTCGTTCATCTCGCGCCGGATGGTGATGCGCCACTGGGAGGCGCGCACCGTGAACCAGACGTAAAGCGTCACCACCGCGGCGATGACGCCAACGTACGAAAACGAGAACTGGTAGGCGACCACAACGCCCACCAGGGCAAACTCCAGGATCGTGGGGAACGAGTTGAGGATGGTGAAACGCACCAGCGTTTCGATGCCTTTGATGCCGCGCTCTACAATGCGGGAAAGCCCGCCCGTGCGCCGCTGCAAGTGATAACGCAGCGACAGGTCGTGGAGGTGGATGAAAGTGCGGCGGGCAAGCTCGCGCACGGCGTGCTGACCCACCTTGGCAAAAAGCGCGTCACGAAGCTGGTTGAACAGCATCATCATCACGCGGCCGACGCCGTAGGCGATGACCAGCATCACCGGGGCGACCACGAACGTGGGCAGGTTAATCCCATCGGTCTGGGCGATGGCGCCCGCGGCAGCCGGTCCGGCTTCGCTGATGGTGAGGGCGTCGGTCGCCCACTTGTAGGTGTAGGGGATGAGAACGGTGATCACCTTGGCGATCACCAGCGCCACGATGGCGAGCACGACCCGCATTTTCAGGTCAAGCCGACCTGCGGGCCACATGTACGGCCACAACCCGCGCAGTGCGCTTAGCATCTCGCCGCGGTCGGCGGATATTCTGCGCTCACTCATGGTGTGCGGCCTCCTCAGCACGTCGGCGGCGGCAAGTGCCACCGCCTTTGGTGCCGGTGCAGCCTAACGCAAATTTCGCGGCGCGATAGGAAGCGTCTGGGCCATCGGCCGCCGGCGTGGAATAGCCGGCGGATAGGGGCCGATTACTCGGCCGCCTCGGGACCAATGTCGGGGTGGGTGCCGGGGGTCTCGTCCGGCGGCTTGCGCCTGCGGCTCGGCGCAAGGACCGGCGCATAAACGTCAAGGGCGTCGAGCGTCTCGAACATTGCACGCTTCGGTCTTGGCGCAGCCGGGCTCGGGACCGGGACGTCAAGCGGTTCGCTTCGCGCGGCAATGGGCTGGAAGACACCGGGCCGAGCCGGCGTTTGGCGCGGCGCCACATCCGGCACAAGTCCCCCTGCAGGAGCCACGGGTGCAAGGAGCGGCGCGCCCGGTGCCGCCACAGCCAATGCCGTGTCCGGAGCGTCAACCGGCAGCCCACGCAGGCGGCGCACGCGGCGGGAAAAGGTCTCTGGCGCGGCAAGGAGCACCGGCACCACGATCAAGGTGAGGATCGTAGAGAAGGCAAGGCCGGAGATAATCGCCGTTGAAAGCTGCACCCACCAGATGGACGTGATGCCACCGATGGCGATGGTGCGGGTGAAAAAGTCAAAATTCACCTGCGTTGCCATGGGGATCAGCCCGGCAATCGTCGTGATGGTGGTCAGCAGGATCGGCCTCACCCGCTGCTCGGCCGTTGCGAGCACCGCCGACAACACATCCCGCTGGACGAGCTTTTCTCGGTTGAACGTGTCGATGAGCACGATGGCGTTGTTCACAACAATCCCGGCGAGGGCGATCACCCCGGTCCCCGTCATGATCACCGAGAACTTCTGACCGGTGATGATCATGCCGAGGAGCACACCGAAGACGCTCAAGATGATCGTGAACAGGGTGAGCGACGTCTGGTAGAAGTTGTTGAACTGGGTGACCAGCACGACGAACATCATGACCAGCGATGCGCCCATGGCCTTCATGAGGAAGGAAAAGCTCTCCGCCTGTTCTTCATTTGCACCGCGAAACTCGAAGAACACATTGTTGGGCCAGTCCTGAGCCTGAACCCATGTGTTCACCTCGGCGATCTTGGCGTTGATGTCATAGCCTTCCGTCTGCAGCACGTCGGCCTTCACGGTCATGACGTAGAGGCCATCCAGCCGGCTGATGGATGACACGCGCTGCTGGGGTGTGACGTCCACGAAGTTGACGATGGGGATCAGCCCTTGCTGGGTCTGCAGGCGCAGGTCCGTGAACTGGTCCAGTGTGCGATCCTCTTCGGGGAAGCGGACGCGGATATCGATGCGGTCCTCAGAATCGTCCGGCTGGTACTGGGTGAGGAGGACGCCATTGGTGACAAGCTGGATGATCTGGCCGACGGTCTGAATGTTGGCGCCGAAGCGGCCGGCTTCCTCCCGGTCGACCGAGAGCTGCCACTCAATCCCGGGAAGCGGGCGGTCATCCTCCACATCGCGCAGACCTTCAACGGTCTCGATGTGATCGCGCGCCGACTCGGTGGCGCTGATCAGCGCGTCGTAGGACGTGGAGGTGATCTGAAGCTGGATGTCCTTGCCCGTGGGCGGACCGCCTTCCACTTCGCGCACTTCGGTCTTGATGCCCGCAAAGTCGGTGGAGGAGCGAATGTCGGCAAAGATCTCCCGCGCCGGACGGCGACAGCAATAGGGCGCAAGCTCCACCTGGATTTGGCCGATGACGTCGGCAGGGGCTTCCACCGCGCCGCCGGCCGCCGCGCCGCCGCCGGTGTTGCCGCCGGAGGGAAATGCTGTGGTGACGGCATTGTCCACACCGTCAACGGCAAGGACCTTGGCCTCCACTTCGCGCACGAGGTTGAGCGCTTCAAAGGCGCTCATGTTGCCCCGTGCCGACACCATGATGACGGCGATATCCGGCTCTTCCTGGACGAAGAACTCAACGCCGTTGTTGTTAGCGATGAACGACTGCATCACCGCAACCGCAATGCCCACCACCAAGACGAGGGTGAAGACAATGCCAAGGACGTTCCCTGCCAGAAGCTTTAGTCCGCGCACATAAAGGCCTGTCGCCCCGCGCACTTTTTTGACGTCAAACTGCGTCGGCGCGGGCGTGGAAGCGCGAACAGCGCGGCTTTCCCATCGCCCGGCAAGCTTTGACGTGATGATGACGGCAAGCACGAAGGCGGCAGCTGCGGCGGCAAACCTTGCAGGCCCCGCCTCGGCAAGAAGGACAAGGGCGGCCGCCGCCGATGCGCCGCCGGCGATAAGGCCCAGAAGGAGCGCGTTGGACAGCACGCCCCCGACCACAGGCAGGAAAACCAGCGCGGTCAGTAGCGCGACGGATAGGACAATCACCACCATGATGGGCAGGTAGCTCATGAACTCGCCAGGCACGCCGGGCCACAAGAGCATCGGCATGAAGGCGAGGAGCGTGGTGGCCGTTGACGAAACCAGCGGCCAGAACATCAGCTTCGCTGCCTCGATGAAGGCGCGCGATCGCTCCATCCCCTCCGCAATCTTCCGATCAGCGTATTCGGTGACGACGATGGCACCGTCCACCAGAAGCCCGACGGTGAGGACGAGGCCGAACATCACCATCATGTTGACGGTCATGCCGAGGCCGGAAAGCACCAGAAAGCCCAGGAGGATCGACGTGGGGATGGCGACGCCCACCAGAACCGCCGAGCGCAGGCCCAGCGCCGCGATGATGACGATCATCACCAGCACGATGGCCGTGGAGATGGACGCCTCCAGCCCGCCGAGAACCTCGTAGATGAAGCTCGACTGGTCGATCAGAAAGTCCACCTTGATGGCTTCCGGCCAATCGGCAGTCGCCTGTTCAACCACCGTGCGGACCGCCTGATTGTTGGCGATAATGTTCTCGCCGAGGCGCTTCACAACATCGATGGTAATGGCCGGACGGCCGTTCACGCGGGTGAACTTCTCAGGATCTTTGAACGAGCGGCGGAGCTCGGCAATGTCACCCACGGTGACCACGCCGTCCGCGTGCTCCTTCACCACCATGGAGAAGACGTCTTCCGGCTCTTCGATGAGGCCAGGAACCTTCACGGAAAAGCGGCCCTCACCGGTATCCAGGAAGCCGGCCGGGACAAGGGCGTTGTTGTTCTGCAGCGTCTGCAGAAGCTCGATCGGATCGAGGTTGTAGGTCTCCAGCGCCGTCTTATCGAGGATGACTTCCAGCTGCTCCTCGCGCGAGCCGGTAAGGTCGGCGGAAAGGACAGTCGGAAGCGCCTCGATCTGGTCCTTCAGGCGCCGCGCGTGCTGGAAGAGCGTGCGCTCGGGCACATCGCCGGAGAGGCCGACGATGATGGTGGGGACCAGCGAAAAGTTCGTTTCGGTGATGGTTGGTTCGTCGGCCTCGGAGGGAAGGTCGGCCTTTGCGCGGTCGACCTTGTCGCGCACATCCCCAAGGGCGGCATCCTTGTCGAAGTCGGCATCGAATTCCAGGATGATGCCGGCATGACTTTCCGACGCGATGGCGCGGATCTCTTTGAGGCCATCCAAGCCGCGCAGCTGACGCTCCATGGGCTTGACCAGGAGCCGTTCCGCGTCCTCCGGCGAAATCCCCTGCTGGGTAACCGACACGTAGAAGATCGGCACATCAATGTCGGGGTTCGCTTCCTTCGGTATGGTGACGTAGACGTACGCGCCTGCGACCACCAGAAAGATCATCAGCGTGAGGAGAGTGCGAGGCTTCGTGAGCAAGCCCTCAAGCATAGAACTCATGCTTCGTCTCCGAGATTTGCCGGCTCAAGGACCGGCTCAACCTTCTGCCCTTCGATGACATATTCCTGGCCGACGGTGATGACGCGCACCTTCAGCGGCAGGCCTTCAACCCAAAAGCCCTTGGTGTCCTGCATGGCGATGGAGACGGGCATGAAGGACACGATCCCGTCCTCACCAACTATGCGGACACCGACCGCGCCCTCGTCGTTCAGCGTCAGCACACCCGGTGAGAGGCGGTGGACACGCACCGGCTCCAGCGGGATTTCCGCAACTGCGGTGACGCCGGCCCGCAGGAGTTCGCCAGGGTTGTCGATCCGGATTTCGACGGTGAACGTGCGCGTCTCCTCGTCAGCCGTGCTCGACACGAAGGAGACGATCCCTTGCGCATACTCGCCAGTGATGAGGCGCACATCGGCTTTCAATCCGGTGCCGACCTTCGCCACATCGCGCTCGGTCACCTGGCCGGTGACGATGATGGGGTTACGGTCCACCACCGTGGCGCAGAGGCCGCCAACGGCCAGCACCGATCCCACATCGGTGATGGGATCTTCAACCATACCGGCGATGGGGGAACGCACGATGGTTCGCTCCAACTCCTGCTGCGCGGCCGCGACAGATGCTTGGGCAGCGTCCAGCGCGGCGCGGGTGGAGGCAACGCGGGTGGCTGATTCAAAGCCTCTGCCCTGGAGCTGTGTTGCTGCGTCAAACTCCAACTGAGCCTTGGCCACCTCAGCGCGCGCCTTGGCAAGCTCCGCCTCGCGCGTGCCGGTGTCGATGCGGCACAAGACATCGCCCGCATTCACCACGTCGCCGCGATCAATGGGGCGTTCGGATACGCGTCCAGCGGTTTCCGCCGCGACTGAGACCAGACCGTCGGCCCGGGTTTTGCCACGCATTGTGAGGGTCTGCTGGCGATCCTGCGCGACGATCTCGCGGGCGCGCACGCGAAACAACGCACTGTCAGCCTCAGAGCGTTCCGCAGGCGGACGCGGCGTCGCTTCCTCGGCAGCGCCAGACACGACGACAGTGCCGGTCCACATCCAGGCAGCGATCCCGCCGGCGATGACCACTGCGATCAAGATACGGGCAATCATACGGTCTACGTTCCTACTGCGCTGCTTCGGCCGTTGTGGGCTCGGCGAGCGAGACAAGGTCGTCGCCGTGGGTTTCCAGGTGCTTGAGCGATGTGGCGAGGCACGTGCGCCCGTACTCAATCAGCCAGCGCGAGGCAGGATCGTCCCAATCCTCGTTGGCAACCTGCTCAAGATGGTCCAGCTCTTCGCGCAGGTACTTGTGCCGCTCGGCAATGGCATTGGCGACCACGTGGGCCGGCAGCTCTGCAGCAAACTTTGCAACAAGCAGGAAGCGGGAGCGGAAGACGTCAGGCGCGGGCGGCTCTG
>JBCDFB010000193.1:0-6210 GCA_039178655.1 Pseudomonadota bacterium
CGGACGATGCGCGCCATGTCGAGCCACTCTACCGCACCGACTGCGATGAACATGAGGACGACGTTGCGGCCGAAAAACACGACCAGAAGGATGACGAAGAAGATGAAGGGGAGCGAGTAGAGGACATCGACGATGCGCATCATCACGTTGTCGATCCGCCCGCCCAGAAAGCCTGCAGTGGCGCCGTAAAGCACACCGATGACGAGCGCGACGCCGGTGGCGAGGAGGCCGATCATCAAAGAAATGCGGATGGAGATGAGGATCCGGGCAGCAAGATCGCGCCCGTTCTGATCCGTGCCGAACAGGAACGTAATGCGCTCCACATTCGCCTCCAGCACCGCTTCCAGCCCGTCCGCCGAGGTCTCCACCAGCCGCGCGTTGGAGAAGAGGTTGGAGCGGTCCAAGTAGCGCACAATCCGCGGGTCGATTTCGCGCCGCGAGGCAACGCTCACCCGCACGGTGTTTCCGGCGGTCTCCACGGAGAGGACGTCAACCCGGGCCCTGCGCAAGGCACGCTCGGCTCCGGGGACGATGGCATCGGCCTGCGGGTAAGGGGAAAGGCTCGCCGGAACGCGCACATAGTTCGTGTAGACGGTGCTGTAGTGATGTGGCCAAAGCATCGGGCCGAAGATGCCCAGGAGCGCATAGACGGCGAGGATGAAGAGGCTCGCCATGGCCGCCTTGTTTTTGCGCAGCCGCAGCCAGGCTGTCGCCCACAGCGAGCGGCCCTCCACCACGGCGGCATCAGTCATACCGCACCCTCGGGTCGAGCGCGGCGTAGATGAGATCCACGATGAGATTGAAGACCACGATGAAGACCGCAATCACCACCACGGTACCCATGACGAGCGTATAGTCGCGGTTCAGCGCCCCCTGGACGAAGTAGCGTCCGATGCCGGGGATGCCGAAGATGCTCTCCACCACCACTGAGCCAGTGAGGAGCGCGGCCGCGGCCGGCCCCAGGTAGGACACCGCCGGCAAGACCGCAGCGCGCAACGCATGGACGCCGACCACAAGTCGCAGAGGGAGGCCATAGGCGCGGGCGGTGCGCACATGGTCCGACCGCAGCGCCTCAAGCATCGCGCCGCGGATCAGCCGCGCGACCACCGCCACCTGAGGCAGCGCGAGCGTCGCGACCGGAAGCGCCATGTGCGCCAGGCTAAAGTCTTGCCAGCCGCCCGCAGGCAAGACATCGAGCCACACGCCGAAGACCAGCGACAGCAACGGCGCAACCACAAAATTCGGGACCGTGATGCCGAAGGTGGCGACGGCGATCACCAGATAGTCGACCAGCGAATTCTGGTTGAGTGCCGCGATGACGCCCAGGATGCCCCCGGCCAGCAGCGCCACGGCCAGGGCCGCAGCACCCAGCTGAACGGAGACCGGCAGACCCACGGCAAGCAGGTCCTGCACCGCAAAGTCGCGGTAGACGAAGCTCGGCCCAAGATCGCCCTGGGCGAGGTTGGTGAGGTAGCGCAGGTACTGCTGCCACAGCGGCAAATCCAGACCGAACGCGGCCTGGAGGTTCGCCATCACCTGCGGCTCAAGCGTCCTCTCAGCGTCGAACGGACCGCCAGGGGCCACTCGCATGAGGAAAAACGCGAGCGTGATGATGACGAAGATGGTTGGCACCGCGCCCAACAGCCGGCGCACCGCGTAGCGGATCAAAACGAACTGCGCCGCGATAGGGGTCGTGCGCGGCGCGGGGCGCTTGCCGGAGGGGTACGCCGCAGGCCGCAGGACCCGCGGCGAAAACGGCTACTGCGCAACCGTCATGAACCGGGTCGGATGGACATTGCGTACATTGTCGATCCATCCCTCAAGCTTCGGCGAGACCAGCGATGTGGATGAGTAAAACAGCAGCGGGATCTGCGGAACGTCGCGCAGGAATATCTCTTCCGCCTGCGCCAACAGTTGGGCGCGTTTTGTCAGATCCGTCTCCGCGGCTGCCTGATCCATCAGCCCGTCATATTCAGGGTTTTTGTAGTTGCCGTAGTTGAAGCCGGGGTTGTCGCCCTCGTTCAAAAAGAGAAAGTTCTGCGGGTCAGCATAGTCGCCGATCCAGCCAGCCCGGGCCACGTCATGGGCCTTTTCATCGCGCAACATCGCGTAGTGGGCTGACAAATCGCGCTGATTGAAGGTGACATTCACGCCAAGGGGCCGCCACATCTCGGCAATGGCGGTTGCTGCGTTTCGATGGTCTTCGGCGATATTGTAGCTGATTTCCAACTCGATGGGATTGTCGGGTCCATAGCCGGCCTCCGTCAGAAGGCGCAGCGCCTCGTCTTCCCGGTCCAGGATCGACATCTCAGCGTAGGGCAACTTGGGCTGAGCGTCCTCACCCACGTAATTGGCAACCCCCGGGGGCACCCACGAGTAGGCCGGCAGCATGGAGCCGGAGAAAATCTCTTCGGCAAGAAACTCCCGGTCGATGGCCATGGAGAGAGCCTGACGCACCCGCACGTCGCCGAAAGGCTCCCGCGCCCCGTTCACGCCATAATAGTAGACGCCCAGATAGGGGTAGATCCGAAGCTGCTCGCCGAGCCGCTCTTTCAGCGAGGCAATCTGCTCGCGCGGAACCTCTTGGCAGGAGTGCACCTCGCCCGCCTCAAAGCGGCGCACGCAGGTGGCCCGTTCCTCAAACGGCAGATACTCCACCCGTGTGATGGTCACATCGTCGGCGGAGTGGAACGTATCGCTCTTTTGGATGACGAGCTTGTCGTTGGGCGTGAAGGACACCAGCGTGTAGGGCCCATTGGTCACCATATTGTCGGCACTCACAAAGTCCGCCCCGTGCTCCTCCACACTGGGGGGGTGGACTGGAAGCCCGGTCTGGTGGGTGAGAAGCTCGATGAAGTAGGGGGTCGGCGACTCCAGCGTGATTTGTAGCGTCGCATCGTCGAGGGCGGTCACGCCAAGATCGGCGGGCTCCATCTCGCCCTTGTTAATGGGCTCCCCGTTCTTGATGGGGAACAGAATGTTGGCGTACTTCGCACCCGTCGCAGGGTCCATGATGCGCCGGAGCGAGTAGACAAAGTCGTTCGCGGTGACCGTGCTGCCGTCCGACCAGCGCGCATCGTCACGCAGGTTGAAGGTGTAGGTGACCCCGTCGTCAGCGACGGTCCAGCTCTCTGCAACGCCGGGCTGCACGTCGCCGGCGCCGTCATGGATTACGAGACCCTCCAGAAGGTCACGCAGAATGTGCGCTTCCACCACGGTGGATGTTTTATGAGGGTCGAGCGTTTCAGGATCCCCGGCCGAACCGCGGAAGTAAGTGGTCGCATTGGCAGGAAGCGCCGCAGCGCCCACGAGCGCGGCAACCGTGACCCCCGCCGCAAAAACTTTGAAGCGTGTCATAGACCCATCCCTGTGTGCTGCATGGGGCGCAAAAGACACCCGCTCTTATCAGCGGCAAGCTGCGCCGAACGACAAGCATCGGGCCACAGATGCCGGACGCCGTCAATTGACAGATCGACCGATCAGCAGGTGGGCCAGGGTCTCTAAGCCATTAAGATTCATGTGAATTTAAGCAGCGGAGCGGACGGCATTGCGCCCTTCGTGTTTGGCTGAATAAAGCGCTTTGTCTGCGCGCTCGAGCGCCTCGTTGAACGCCGGCCGCGTCCACCCGGGTGGGAGTGACACGACACCAAAACTGGCGGTGACAGAGACTTCAAGTTCGGTGAGGGCCAGCGGCTCTTCTGCGAGCGCAACGCGCGCGCGCTCCGCCGCCGCGGCCGCCGAGCTGCTCTCGACCCCCGGCATCACCAGAAGGAACTCTTCGCCGCCCAAGCGCACAACCGCGTCTTCGGGCCGCAGGCGCGCTCTGATCCTTGATGCTGCGGCGGACAGCACCTCGTCCCCCACACCGTGTCCGTACGTGTCGTTGATCTGCTTGAACCGGTCGAGGTCGAAGACAACCATGGAGACGGCGCGCCGCCGGTCTGCGCGGGCAAGCAGCGCCTCAAGGCCGCGGCGATTGAGCGTCCCGGTCAGAAGGTCGGTGTGCTGCGCGGCAAGGCTTTCCTGCTGCTCTCGGTCGTAAACCAGCCCGAGGAGCGTGTAGCCGAGCACAACCGGCAAAATCATCGGCTCCACGACGAAAAAGACGTGAAGGAGATTGTCGGCCTGGATGACCGGCGGGAGCGGTGTTCCCGGATCACTGGCAATGCGCACCACGAGGAAGACCGCGTGGGCTGCCAGAAGTCCGCCGGCGAGGAGGCGCCAAGACCGGTCTTTCTGAGGGCCTTCGAGCGCAGCGCGGGCGGACAGCACCGTAAGCACCAGAAGAACCACAATCGCCGCGTTCAGCGTCTGCTTCTCCGGCAATGGCACAATGAACATGCCTGCGAAAAAGACGAAACAGACGACAAACAGCAGCCAGATCGGTGAGCCGCGGTCATTGAAGGCGCGGAAGCCGAACCAGCAGCAAAAGCCGGCTGCCAGCAGGCTCAACTCGTCAACGAATGTGCCGAGGGGCCAGGTCTCTTCGCGATTTCGAAACAGACTGACCGCATGGAGCGCTGCAAAGGCAAAGGTCGCCGCCCACCACAGCAATGCGCGATTGAGGCGGCGCAGTCGGAATGTCCACAAAAGTGCCGCAGCCATCACGGCCGACGTCAAAACCGTCGCAACCTCCAGCGTGGCGGCATGGATGGTGAACGACACGACAGCGGACCGTCAGCGACGATCGGCGGCGGGATGACTTATCCGAACAGGTTTGGCCAAAGGCCTGTGACCCCAATGAAGATCAGGTACGCAGCAACCGCATAGCTCAAGATACGCGGGAACAGGAGAATGACGATCCCCACCACGAGGGCGGCCACAGGCTGGGCGATGATCAGTTCAATGTTGTCCATGGAGGCCTGCCAGTGCGCACGTCGATTGGGGTATCACAGTGCGGCGGGGGCCACGTGCGCAAAAGGCGCCACGCCGCTAAAGGCGTTCACAGGTGGAACAAAAAGGGCGCCGCGGGCGCCCTTTCACACAGTGCCGATAGGGGTGCGGCCACCGAAGCTCGGCGGCGCGCACGACGCATGTGTCAGGCGGCTTTGTCTTGCAACTCTTCGCCGTCTTCGTCCGCTTCGTCCTCCGCACCCTTCGCGGGGCGCTTGGGTGCCTTGGCAAGCTGCGCTTCGATCACCTTAATCGCAGCGGCTTCATCGGACTTGTTGATGGCAGCAACCTCCCGCGCCATCCGGTCCAGCGCCGCTTCGTAAAGCTGCCGTTCGGAGTAGGATTGCTCTGGCTGATTCTCAGCCCGGTAAAGGTCACGAACCACCTCGGCAATGGCAATCAGGTCGCCTGAATTGATCTTCGCTTCGTATTCCTGGGCGCGGCGGCTCCACATCGTGCGCTTGACGCGCGCGCGTCCGGTCACGACCTCCAGCGCTTTCTGCATCGTCTTCGGGTCAGAAAGCTTGCGCATGCCCACCGAGTTCGCTTTGGCGACCGGTACGCGCAATGTCATCTTGTCCTTGGCGAAGGTGACAACGATCAATTCTATCGGATGGCCGCCAAACTCTGTTCTCTGGATCTCCTTGACCACCCCAACGCCATGAGCCGGGTAAACGACATGCTCGTTTGGCTTGAACGCCGATTTGGCGACGCTCTTCTTAACCGTTGCCATAAGCTCCAGTTACTCCTCGCGGAAGCCGCGCGACGTCATGTGCGCGGCAATTTTGTTATGTAGACAGGATGGGCTTGCAGGCTGACAACACGCTCTCACGCTACGTTGGACGCAGCGCGGACCCCGCAGCCAGAAACCGATGAAATACCAACACAGACCGCTCCTACCAATGTGAGTGGAGCGCGCGCGAAAACCCTGACCAAGGAAATGCCCGCCGCGATCCGTGCAGTTTCATGAATATAGCACGACAGTGAGCAGACTTAAAGTGAACGCTTACGCGTGAGGCAAAATTTGAGCTATGCAGCCGGGGTTCTCAGCCTAATCACCCGGCCCAGGCTCGGGGGAAAAGTGTTGCGCGAACTTGTCGGGCTTGCCGTCAAATTCCTCCGCCTCGGGCAGCGAGTCTTTTTTCGCCGTAATGTTTGGCCATTGCGCCGCATATCGGGCGTTCAGTTCCATCCACTGTTCCTGGCCAGGTTCCGTATCGGGCTTGATCGCATCAATGGGGCACTCAGGCTCGCAAACACCGCAGTCAATGCACTCATCCGGATGGATGACGAGCATGTTCTCGCCCTCGTAAAAAC
>JBCDFB010000194.1:0-6207 GCA_039178655.1 Pseudomonadota bacterium
CATCGCGCAGACCGTTGACGCCAACCTCATCGTGGACCGCGTGATGCGCGGCTCCGCGCGGGTGGTGGGAATTGCCGCCACGCCTGGCCTCGGTGGCTACCAGGCCGATTTGGACGAGCGCTGGCCCACCGATGTGGACGCCGCCATGGCACTGATGGCCGAGGCTGGATATCCGGACGGTTTCGTCACGACGCTGAACTGCCCGTTGGAGCGCTACGTCAACACCGAAGAGATCTGCCGCGCGGTTGCAGCAATGCTTGCCCGGATCGGGATTGACGTGCGGGTCAACGGAATGGTCTGGCCGGAATTTGCCCGTCTTCTGGTGAACGGCCCGGACTCCAGCTTCCACCTGATCGGCCTCACCCCCAACTCCTGGGATGTGCAGGACGCCTTCACCGCGACGATGATGACCCGCGATCCGGAAACCAGAGAGGGCTTCTTCAACTGGGCTCTTTATTCCAACCCAGTGGTGGACAAGGTGGCCAAAGCCCTCCCGGCGACCATGGATCAGGAGGAGCGCACCGCGCTCATCCGTGAAGGTCTGACGGAGGCGAAGGAGACTGTGAACGCCGTATACCTTCACCAGCCGATGCTGACCTGGGGCATGCAGGACACGATCGAAGCACCCATGCGCGGCGACGCCACGCTCACCTTGCAGAACGTGACCGTCAGTCAGTAGGCGCCGCTATGGCGCCGACCCACCCTGCGGCCTGGGCGCCTGAGCGTTGATCACGCTTATCGCCCAGCGGCTAGGGCACGGCTGCCTGGTCATCTTCGTCGTAAGCATCCTCGCCTTCCTGCTCTCCTCGCTGGTGGGCGACCCGGTGGCGAGCATTCTGGGCCTCAATGCGACGCCTGAGGATCGGGCTGCGTTGGCGCAGGATCTGGGTCTCAACGACCCCTTTCTCGTGCGCTATGCGACATTCGTTTGGAACGCGCTCCACTTCGAGTTCGGGATGTCCTGGGCGGCGCAGCGCCCCGTGGCCGACGTGTTTGCCGAGCGCGTCCCCGCAACGCTTGAGCTTGCCGCGGTGGCCCTCGTCATCTCGCTGGGGGTGGGCATCCCGGTGGGCATCGTCGCTGCGGTGAACCGCGGAGCATGGTGGTCGTCGGTGATGATGTCGGCCACCGTCGTCGGTCTGTCGCTCCCCACATTCGTGGTGGGCATCCTGCTCATTTTCGTCTTTTCGGTGCAGCTCGGTTGGCTGCCCTCGTTCGGCCGAGGAGAGACGGTCGCCATCGGCTGGTGGCAGACCGGCTTGCTCACCGCTTCAGGCCTCAAGGCGCTCATCATGCCGGCCCTTGCCCTTGCAATCAGCCAGGTGGCGTTGGTGGCCCGCCTCGTCCGCGCCGAGATGCTGGATGTCTTGCGCACGGATTACATCCGATTCGCGCGCGCCCGCGGGATTGCGCCGCGCGTGATCGAGTTCGGCCATGCGCTGCGCAACACGCTCATTCCCGTCATTACGGTAAGCGGCATACAACTCGGCTTTCTCGTCGCCTTCGCGGTAGTCGCCGAGGCGGTGTTCCAGTGGCCTGGTGTCGGGCTCCTGTTCCTGCGCTCTTTGGGCTCGACGGACGTGCCGGTGATTTCCGCCTTCCTGCTCCTGGCCGCCGCCTTTTTCGTCCTCATCAACCTTGCCGTCGACATCTTGTACGTGGTTGTGGATCCGCGGCTTCGGGTGGGGAGCACCGGCAAGGTATCGGTTCATTGACCGACGCAACGCGCCTTCCCCCCGCAACCACCCGGCTGTCCGTGGCGCGGGTCTGGAACGCGCCGATCTCACGCAGTTTCAGGCGGTCGCCAGCGGCGGTGGGCGGTGCAATCGTCCTTATCCTCCTCGTGGGCGCTGCTCTGCTTGCCCCGTGGATTGCCATCACCGACCCCTACGAGCTTGCAACCCTTGACCTTCTGAATTCCAGGCTGCCCCCGGTCTGGGTTGAGGGCGGCAGCTGGCCCTACATCTTGGGCACCGACAATCAGGGCGCGGACGTCCTCTCCCTCATCCTTTACGGGATGCGCACGTCGCTCCTCGTCGGCATCCTTGCCGTGTGCGTCTCCTGCACTCTGGGGACGGTGTTGGGGCTGATCTCGGGCTATCTGGGCGGGTTGGTGGGCGTCATCATTATGCGCGCTGCCGACATCCAGTTCACCTTCCCGGCGATCCTTCTGGCGCTTCTCATCGGCGGCCTGTCCCAGGCGCTTTTGCCGGCGCACCTTCAGGCAGAGCTTGCCATTCCCATCCTGGTGGGCGCGCTTGGCCTGTCCCACTGGCCGCATTTTGCAAGGCTCGTGCGCGGCGCAGTGCTGGTGGAAAAGACGAAAGACTATGTGGATGCAGCGCGCCTCACCGGCCGCGGCCGCTGGAGCATCATGTTCCGGCACATCCTGCCCAATGTGACGAACGCCATCATCGTTCTTGCCACCCTCGACATCGCTTTCGCGGTGATGGGTGAGGCAACGCTCTCCTTCCTGGGCTTCGGGTTGCCGCCCACCGAACCCTCGCTCGGCTCGCTCATCCGCACCGGCTATAACTATCTCTTCTCCGGCGAATGGTGGCTCGTCATCTTCCCGGCCCTCACGCTTGTCCTCTTGGTGATGGCCGTCAACCTCGTCGGCGATTGGCTCCGCGATGCTCTCAATCCGCAACTTGACTAACGCGCCGGACCCACGGGCCGGGCTCAGCTTTCCGGCTGCGTGGCTCCCATGAGCTGCCGTATTGGCATCGACGTCGGCGGCACGTTCACCGACTTCGTCCTCATCGACGAGGCCGCAGCGCGCACAGTGACGTACAAGGAGCCCTCAACGCCCGAGGACCCTGCAGCCTCCGTCGTCGGCGGCCTGCCGGGGCTTCTCGCCGCTGCAGATCGCGGGATCGGCGACGTGGGTCTCATCGTCCACGGCACCACGCTCGCGCTCAACGCCATCCTTCAACGCAAGCTTGCGAAGGTGGGCCTGGTGGTTTCCCAGGGCTTTGGCGACATCATGATTTTAGGCCGCGGTGGCCTTCCCAACTCCTTCAGCTACAAAGACCCAAAGCGCGAGCCTCTGGTCGCCCGCCATCACGTTTACGAGGTCCCGGCGCGGCTGAGGCCGAACGGCACCAGGGTTGCCGAACCCACGGAGGCGGATCTTGACGCCATCGCCGAGCGCATCCGTCACGACGGGCTTGAAGCGCTCGCCGTTCTCGTCATCAACGCCTATGCGCATCCTGCCATCGAGCTTGATCTTGCCGCAGCCCTTGAAGGGCGCCTCCCGCGCGTCCCGGTGACCGCATCATCAGCGCTCTGGCCGGAAGTCCGGGAGTACGAGCGCGCCCTCGTCACCGTCCTCAACGCGGCGCTTCAGCCGATGATGGCAGGCTACTATCGCGCGCTTCAATCGCGCCTGGAAGCGAGCGGCTTCACCGGCCGTCTGGCCATTGCCTCCTCCAACGGCGGCACAGTGGGTGTGGCGACGGCGGCCGAACGGCCCATCGTCACGCTTCTTTCAGGTCCCGCGGCGGGGGTCTCCGCGGCTGCCCAGCTTTCCAAGGACGCGGGGATCGGGCGTCTCCTCACAATCGACATGGGCGGCACGTCGAGCGACATGTCCATCGCCGTCGGCGGGGTTGCCGAAGTCACCAACGAGACCCGCATCGGCGACCATCCGGTCATCGTGCCGGCCATCAACGTGTGGGCCATCGGCGCGGGCGGCGGGTCCATCGTCTGGGTGGATGCGCAGGGGCTGCTCAAGGTGGGGCCAGAGAGCGCAGGCGCAGCCCCGGGCCCCGTCGCATACGGCAGAGGCGGCACGCGCCCCACGGTGACGGACTGCTACCTGGTGCTAGGCTTCATCGATCCTGAGCATTTCCTCGGCGGCCGCATGCCCCTTAGCCGGGAAGCTGCAGCGGCCGCTCTGAGGACGCTCGGCGCGACAATCGGCTTTGACGGGCCTGATGCTGCGGAACGGACCGCGGAAGCGGCGCTCAGGATTGCGACGGCCCGCATGGCAACTGAAGTGGGCAAAGGGATGGCAAGCCGCGGCTTCGACCCGGCCGACTTCACCCTGCTCGCCTTCGGCGGCGCAGGGCCAACCCATGCCGCAATGGTTGCCGAGGCAGCGCGCATTCCCAACGTCGTGATCCCCGCTTCTCCTGGCACCTACTGCGCGTTCGGCACTGCCGTGAGCGACATGCGCCGCGACTTTGCCCAGTCGCGGCGGGTGCGCATCGGCCGCGATGAGGGCGCTGCCGACACCATCGTCTCAGCATTCGCCGACCTCCGCGATGAAGCCGCCGCTTGGCTCGGCGCGGAAGGGCTGAACGCCGCCGATGCCGCCGTTACGCATTTTGCCGACATGCAGTACCCGAAGACGGCGACCGAGCTTCCTGTCAGCGTGCCGGCCCACCTTGCAAAAGGGAGCGGTGACGCGGACCTCGCCGAGCTTTTCCATGTGGAGCATGAGCGCCGCTACGGCTTCCGCGATGCGGCAAGCCCCGTGGACGTCTCCACCCTGCGCGTGGTCGCCACCGTCCCGGCGAAAGTGAAAAGCACCGGCGGTCACGCGGCGGAACAGAGCACGGTGTCTCGCCGACTGCTCCGCTGGCAGGGCGAGACGCTGGATGCTGCCGTCCACGCCGGCGTGCTTGCCGAGGGGGAGACCGTGCGTGGCCCCGCTGTCATCGAAATGGCGGACTCCACCGTGCTCGTTCCACCGGGGTGGGATGTGCGCGGCGGCGAGCGCGGCCTGCTGCGCGTTTCCCGGCAAGCTGTTTCGGAAACGTCCAAAACCATACACGAGAAGCAAAGCGCATGAGCGAAGCTGCCCCCCTCGGCCCCATCGAGCTGGAAATCCTGAACACCGAGGTGGCGGCCGCGGCGGAAGAGATGGCCCTCACCCTGCGCCGCACCGCCAGGTCCCTCTACGTGAAGGAGGCGGTGGACTTCGGCGTCGGCCTCGTGACGCCCGAGGGGCGCTTTTTCGGCAACCCGAGGGACTATGGCTCTGCCCTCATCGACTACAATGTGGCGCCGACGCTCGAGGCGCTCGGCGAGCCGCTGGAAGAGGGCGATGTCCTCTTCACCAACCACCCTTACGAGACTGCGGGGCTTGTGAGCCACACGCCCGATCTGACCCTCATTGCGCCCTACTTCGCGGGCGGCAAGCTCGTCGCCTACGGCTACACCTTCGTTCACTCCACCGACGTGGGCGGCAAGGTGCCGAGCAGCGTCTCGCCCACCAACACCGAGCTTTTTCAGGAAGGTCTGCTGATCCCGCCGGTGAAACTCATCCGCGGCGGCAAGTGGAACGCGGAAATCCTGCGCGTCTACCGGGCAAACGTGCGCACACCCGACGTCAACCGGCACGACCTCACCGCCATGCTCGCCGCGCTAAAAACCGGCGCTGAGCGGGTCGATGCGATGGTGGCCCACCACGGCGTGGAAGGCTTCCTCGCCGGCCAACGCGCGCTCCTCGACTATGCGGCGGAGAAGGCCCGGGCGGTGCTGCGCCGGATCCCCGACGGCGTCTACGATTTCTGGGACTTTCTCGACGACGATGCCATCACGCCGATCCCCATGCGCTTCGCCGTGACACTCACCATGGACGACGGCAAAGCCCACCTTGATTTTGAGGCCACCGACCCGCAGGTCAAAAGCGCCTACAACGTCCCCACCCTCGGCCTGCGCCACGCCTGGCTGACGGTGCGCATCCTGCACTTCGTCACCACCCATGATCCGACCGTGCCCATGAACGGCGGCATCTTCCGCGATGTCACCGTTTCGCTGCGGAAAGGGACCATCCTCGATCCTGAGTTTCCGGCGCCCACCGGAGTGCGGGCCGCGTCCGCCTACCGCCTCAACGATGCGGTGACCGGCGCCTTCGCGAAGGCCGTGCCGCAGGACGTGCCTTGCCCGTCCGGCGGCGCCATGGTCCCGGTGGTGCTTGCCGAGTTCGACAAGGCGACGGGGGCGCGCAACGTTCTCGTCCTTAACTCCATCATCGTCGGCTCCGGCGCGCGCTTTGGCAGCGACGGGTACGATGGCGTGGACGGCTCGCTTTCCACAATCCGCAACACGCCGGCGGAAAAGAGCGAGTTGGAGGCCGGCGTCGATATTCTGGAATACGGCCTTCACCGTGACAGTGCCGGCGCTGGGCAGTGGCGCGGCGGGCTGGGTCTGCGCTTCACGTTTCGCGTCACACAATCCGGCAGCGCAGTTCTCGGC
>JBCDFB010000195.1:0-6138 GCA_039178655.1 Pseudomonadota bacterium
GGCGGTTGTAGGCGCGCAGGGCCTGGACGTGGCTCACGGTGCCCATGACTTGCTGGCGTTCGCGCGGGTCCACGACTGCGAGCACCTCTGCCCCGGTTTCATTGAAGACGCGCAGCACCGTCTCCAGGGAATCGTTGGCACGGACCACGTGCTTGTCGTCTCGGTCGCTAAGGCTCGCAGGGCCATCAAGCTCAGCCATGAATGAGGCGGCGTTGACCGTTTTCAGGAAGTATCTGTGCGGCCCCTCAGCCAACACGACGCCGCGCGTCTCCAGCTGATAGTGGAAGAACGAGCGGCCGTGGACGGCAAGATGCAGACCGGTCGCGATGGAGACGGTCAGCAATAGCGCAATGGAAAGCGCATAACCGCCCGTCAGCTCGAAGACGATCACGGTCGTGGAGATGGGCGCCCCCAAAAGCGCTGACGCAACAGCCCCCATCCCAAGGATTGCGTAAAGACCGTGGTCGCTCGCAAGGTCGGGGAAGACCTGCCCGGCGGCGATGCCAAACGCGCCTCCGGTCATCGCGCCCAGATAAAGCGAGGGCGTGAAGATGCCGCCGCCGAAGCGCGAGGCGAGCGTGAGCGCGGTGGCAAGGATTTTGACCACGAGCAGCAAAATCATCGTTTGAAACGAGAACCCGCCCTGCAGCGCGGTATCGGTCGCCTCATAGCCGACGCCCATGATCTCCGGCAGGAAGACGCCGATGATGCCCACAATGAACCCGCCAAGCACAGGCCGCAGCCACGTGGGGAGGGTGAGTTCGCGCGCGCCCTGGTCAAAGATGATGAGCGCGAACTGGAAAACGATGGCGACACCCGCCGCCGCGACCCCCAGCAACGCAAATGCAGGCACCTCCCAATAGGAGCCGATGGTGTAGGTGGGGATTTCAAAGGCCGCCACATCGCCGATGAACGTCCGTCCGGCCAGCGTCCCGGCGACGGACGCGATCACGATGGGGACGAATGCGCTGACCGCATAGTGGCGCAGGATCACCTCATGGGCGAACAACACCCCGGCAATGGGCGCGTTGAACGAGGCAGAGATGGCGCTTGCCACGCCGCAGGCGAGAACCACGCGCCCCGCCCCTGCCGGAAGACGGATGGCGCGGGTGAGCGCAGTGGCAAGCGTTGCCCCCAGATGGATCACCGGACCCTCGCGTCCCGCGCTGGCGCCGCCCCCCAGCGACACCATGGCCGACACTGCCGACCATATGCCGAGGCGGAAGCCGAGCCCCTTACCGCCGCGGGCCGCAGCCTCCATCACGTCGGCGACGCCGCCGGCGCGCTTGGCGGGCAAAAGGTACTGGTTGATGAGGCCGACAATGAGACCGGCCGCGGCAGGCGCCAGCACCACCAACCACCAGGGCTGCGCGGCCACAGTCGCCACGATCCGCTCCGACGTGGTGCCCAGCCACAGCCATTGCACCGCGTTGAGACCGACGCGGAATACCACAGCAGCAACGCCGACCGCAGCGCCCACCAAAAGGCCGAGGAGCCAAAGCGCCGGATCGTTGGAGTGATAAAACCGCGAGACGTTTGAGGCAGAGCGCGCGTAAGTCCCCCGGCACCACAGCCACACGCGCAGCACCTTCAAAAGGCCGCGCCTGACCGGCCGAAAACGCCGCCTGCGCGCCCTCGCCTTCGCCGCGCGGGGGCTGTCCGGTCTGCTCACGCTGCCGATGCGGCAAACGGGGCGAGGCGCCGCCCTGCAGATCGCGGGATCTCAACCGCTCCTTGCGCGTCTACCATCGCGTGCGCCCTCCGCCGCACCTCGCCGGGGATCGGGACGGCGCGGCGCGTCTCGAGGTTGAGGTGAACGAACGCGCTTTCGCTGGTTGCCAGCAGTTCGCCGTCCGCCGCGCGCTCCATGGTCTGAAAGGCGTGCAGGCGGGTGTGATCAACGCCCAGGAGATGAAAGCTCACGCGCACCTGATCATCGCCGTGCACCTCGTGCCGGTAGAGCACGTGGGTTTCCAAAGTGGTGACGGCAGCGTTTATGCGCTTGCGATAGGAGTCGCCGAATTCCAACACGTCCAGCGCCAGCGCCACCGTTCTGTCAAAAAGGACGTGGTAGTAGCTCATGTCGAGATGGCCGTTGGCGTCGAGCCAGGAAAGCTCGATGGCAAAGGGGGGCGACCAGACGAGTGAATCATCGCCGCGCCGTTCCATGCCGTTCCCTCCCATACGCGACCACACAAGCCGGCGCACCCTGCCGCAGCTTCTCGGGCGCGCTCACATCGTCTACGCTAAGCCCTAACGTGTTCTCATCACAGGGGCTTTGAGGGAAATGGCTGTGCCGCTGCGCAAACTTGACCGGAACGATGCCGGCATCGCCACCGCCGTCCCCATCCTTCAGCAGCGGTTCGGCCCGCGCTGCCAAACCGGCCAATCAATTTGCGAGCAGCACGGCCACACCACCACCTGGCTTCCCAATGAAGCGCCCGACGCGGTGGTGTTCGTCCACTCCGCCCAGGAAGTGGCTGACATTGTAGATATCTGTCGAACCCACGGCGTTCCCATTGTGCCCTTTGGCGTCGGCACATCGCTTGAGGGCCATGTGAACGCGCCGCAGGGCGGCATTAGCGTGGATTTCAGCCAAATGAACCGCGTTTTGGAGGTGCACGAGGAGGACCTCACCGTCACCGTGGAGCCTGGGATTACCCGCACCCAGCTCAACGCCCATCTGCGCGACAGGGGGCTCTTCTTTCCCATCGATCCTGGCGCGGACGCCACCATGGGCGGCATGTGCGCCACCCGCGCATCGGGCACCAACGCGGTGCGCTACGGCACCATGCGCGACAACGTGATTGCGCTTTCAGCGGTGATGGCTGACGGGCGGACCATCACCACAGCCTCCAGGGCAAAGAAAACCTCAGCCGGGTATGACTTGACGCGGCTCCTCATCGGCTCTGAGGGAACGCTCGGGCTTATCACCGCCATCACGCTGAAACTTCACGGAATTTCCGAGGCGATCTCGGCCGCGGTTTGCCCATTCCCCAGCGTGGAAGCGGCCTGCAACGCAACGATCCTCACCATCCAAAGCGGCATTCCGGTGGCGCGGATCGAGCTCTTGGACGCCCTTCAGATGAAAGGCGTCAACAACCATTCAAAGCTCGACCTTCCAGAGGTGCCAACGCTGTTCCTGGAGTTTCATGGCTCGGACGCTGCGGTGCGCGAACAGAGCGAGATGGTGGCCGAGATCGCGGCAGACCTTGGCGGCGGCCCGTTCGAGTTCTCCACGCGCGCGGAGGACCGCACGCGGCTTTGGCAGGCCCGCCATGATGCTTACTGGGCCGCACTCTCCCTGCGTCCGGGTTGCGCCGGCATCTCCACCGACGTCTGCGTCCCCATCTCCCGGCTTGCCGAGTGCGTTGAGGAATCGCGGGCCGACCTTGAAGAACTCAATCTGCTCGCGCCCATCGTCGGCCACGTGGGGGACGGCAACTTCCACACTCTGGTGCTGATTGACAACGACGACGAAGACGAGCGGCGCCGTGCGCGCGTTTTCATCGAGCGCCTTTCAGAACGGGCGGTGCGCATGGAAGGCACATGCACCGGCGAGCACGGGATCGGCCAGGGCAAGATAAAGTATCTTCGCCAGGAATTGGGCGACGCGGTGGATGTGATGGTCTCCATCAAGCGCGCGCTCGACCCGCAGAACATTCTCAATCCAGGGAAAATCCTGGCTTGACCGGCATGATGAAGACGGGCCTGTGAATGCCGTCATCATCACTCTGGGGACGGCCATCGTCCTCGCGCTGGTTGCTGCCCTTATCGGCCCGATGGTGGTGGATTGGACGGCCTACCGCAGCACCATCGAAGCGAACGCGGAACGCCTCTTGGGGACAGAGGTGGACGTGCGGGGAGACATTGAGTTCCGCCTTCTGCCCAGCCCCCGTGCGCGCCTCACCGATGTGCGCCTTGGGGCCGCCGAGCAACCCATCCTCTCAGCCGCCGCGGTTGAACTTGATGTGGGGCTGACACCCCTTTTGAGCCGCCAACTCCAGGTGCTGGATCTGCGCCTTGAAAGCCCGGTGGCGCGGATCGGCATCAATGCGGATGGCGCCGTCGCCCTGCCAAGCCTCGCCATTGACAACAGGATCGCCTCCTACTTTGACCGGAGCGACGTGACGGTGGACAGCATCGCCATCACTGGCGGCCGGCTCGACATTGTGGATCGGCGCACCGGGCGTTCCTCCTCCGTCGCCGGAGTGGACCTGACCGGCAACGCGCGCAGCCTGCGCGGGCCGTTCAGCGCATCGGGCACGGCTGAAATCGCCGGTGCGCGCACCAGCCTGACCGTTGCCGGCGGCGCTCTGGCGGAAGGGGTGCTCCCCCTCTCGCTGCGGATGACACCTGCCGGGGCTGACATCTCGTTCACCTTCGACGGCCAGCTTTCAGGGGGTTTTGATGCGCCGGCGCTCACCGGCGAAGCGGGGATTGCCTCTGCGGCAGCGCCGACCTGGTCGGTGCGCGGCGCACTCACGGCCGACACTGAGCAAGTGTCCCTGACCCGCGCCCTGGTGCGCTACGGCGTTGAGCCGGCGCAAATGGAACTGGTGCTCGCGGCCACCTACGCCCTCACACTCGACGAGCCGGTGACCCTTGCGCTGGAGGCCCGTCAGATCGACTTGGACCGGCTTGCCAGATCCCTCGGCGTGACCACCCAGACCGACGAAGGGGAGCCGGCCGCTGCGGCACCGCGCGCCATCACGGACGCCTTGGCAAGGCACTTTGCGCCGCTGACAGCCCTGCCGCAGCGCGCCCAGTCCGCGCAGCTTCCCATTCTGGCGGAGCTGGACGTGGGCACCATTGTGGTCGGCGGCGCCATTGTGCGCGACGCATCCGCCGGCTTTGCCGCAGACGCCCGCGGCGTCCGCCTTGACCGCTTCGAAGCGCTTTTTCCGGGCGAGACCGGCGTTACCGGTTCGGGGCGGATCGCGGACGGTTTTTCCGGAGATCTCAGGATTTCGGCCTCCCAGCCGGCAGCCTTTGCCCGATGGTGGTCCGGCGAAGCCTTTCCCGGAGGCGCGATGGCTCCGGCAATCGTGGAGGGGGACTTTTCCATTCGTGAGGGCACGTTCGACGCCCAGCGGGTTTCCATCCGTGTCGGTTCAACGTCTGCCGATGGGCGGATCACCTACCGCAATGCCAACCCCCGACCGGTTTTGGACATTGCCCTCAGCGCCACCCAGCTTGATGCGGCAGACTTTGTGGACGTGGCAGCGCTGATGTCGGCCACGGGCGAAGGGGACGTTGCGCTGCCGGACATCCTCATCGACATGTCCGTCGCGCAGATGCTTGTGGGGGATATCGCGGGTTCGGCCGTCAACCTTGACGGCAGCTTCCGCGACGGAACGCTCACCGTGGACGCCTTCATCGCGGACGATATCGCCGGCGCGCGCGTTTTTGCGTCCGGCACCATCGGCGACCTTCTGGGCGAGCCGGTGGGCGTCATCGACGGCACACTCGCGCTGGATGATGGCGCGCAATTCGCGGCCGCGCTGGGCACACTCATGCCCGCCGGCCCGGTGGCGGAGCGGGTGGGCCGCGCCGTGGCCGCGGCCGCCCCGGCGGAGCTCACCATCACCGTCACCGGCGAGCCGTCAGCCGGCAGCCGCAACCTCGCAATTTCGGTGAATGGCACCCTTTCCGGCACGAACGTTGACCTTGTGGCCGCTGGCTCTCCGGGTGCGCAGTTTCTGACGGCACCTGCAAGCGTCTTAATGGAAGCTGAGAACCCCGATGCCGGAAGGCTCCTCTCTCAGCTCGGCCTCACGGTTGCCGCAAGCGAGACGGCCGGCGCCCTTGCGGCCGATCTTTCAGGAACCCTCGGCGAAGGGTTGGAAGGCAGCCTGAGACTCGAGGGCCTTGGTGCGGAAACGGCCTTTGAGGGGCGCATTGCAACGGTTGACGGGCGCGTGCTGCCCGAGGGCGCACTCACGCTCAACGTCGAAAGCCTTTCGGGCCTGTCGCAGGCGCTTGCCGTCCCCCTCCCCCCGCTAGGCCCGGTCGCCATTTCTGCGGAAGTCTCCCCCCGAGACGGCGCGCTGCAGCTGCAGAACGTTGATGCGACGGTGGCGGGCGAAAGGGTCACAGGCGTACTGGCGTTCGGGGAGGATGGCCTTTCTGGCGACC
>JBCDFB010000196.1:0-6101 GCA_039178655.1 Pseudomonadota bacterium
CGACCCGGCTTTACCATCGGCATTGAGCTGGCCAATCCGGCTCCCCCGCACGCGCGGGGATCGACCCCGGCACGGCAACACCTTCATCACTGGACTGATGGCTCCCCCGCACGCGCGGGGATCGACCGCGGGTTTGGCCTACCGGACCCGGCCCGTTCGATGAAGGGTAAGTTGGCGAGCTCGAGGAGCTGCTTGCGTGGCGGGCCGCTGGCGAACGCGACGTCGTAGTCGTCCAGCGTCTTGATCGCCGGTAAGCCGGCGACGCGCGCGGCCATCTCTCGCGATCGGACCCGTCGGGCCTCGGCTTCGGCCCGCAGCACGTCCTCCAGGAAGTCCCCGAACGAGCCTTTCCTTCTCAGCCTCTCTCTGCGCGGCTGCCGTCCAGGCCGTGTCCACCGCCTTCAGCTTCAGCTCGGCGCACAGGTCGGCGATGCGCTCGTGCTGGATGGAGGGCGTTCATTGCGCTGCTCCCGGCAGCATTCGCTCGTCGTAGATCGACAACGGATGCTGCAGGTCGACGATCGAGACGGGCACGGGCAGCGGGTCAGCGTGCACGATCTTTCCGCCATAGGCGCGGGGATCGGCTCCAGCGTTTCCCGTTCCACGGCGAGACGCTCTACCGGCACCGCCTTGGTCGTGGCGTGGACCCTGGCATTGGCCCCTTCACGCAGCCAGCGTCTCATCGCCGTGTTCGCCGCCGCTGCGTTGGCCGGAACGCCGTCCTGCGCGAGGCGGCGGGCGACGGGAACGGTGACGCTTGCACGCACGTATCGGATGAAGCGTTTCGCATTGTCCTTTGTGCGCGCCCGGTACGGCCGGCACAGGCGAGGACGGAAGCCGCAGTGTCCAGCACAGTCGAGGAAGCCAGCATAGAAGCGATGCCGCCCCGGGCCATGGGCGTCCCGGTCGATCACCACCTTCTTGCCGTTGTCATAGAGCACTTCGCGCGGCACGCCGCCGAACGCCAAGAAGGCCCGCTCATGGCAGGCGATCAGCGTCTCCACCCGCTCGTCCGTCACGAAATCTACGTGGGGCGTCCCGCTCCAGCCGAGCGTCACGACAAATACCGACAGGCGGTTCCGTCCTCGTCTGATCGGCGCCCGGTCCACTTAGCAAGCTGCTGGCTGGCGTCATCTCGAAGCGCATCACGGGATCCGGCTTCGGTGCTGGTTTGAGCGTGGCGACGCACGCCTGCACCATCGTGTAGCCACCATCGTAGGCACGCTGGCGGATCTCATCGAACAGCACCGTCGCCAGAATCACATCCGGTGCTGCAGCCGCCAGAGGCTCACACGGGTACGACTTGAACGGATCAATCTTCGCCGGACCCGACGGCCGTTCCTTGTAGCGCGGTGCCTCCGTGTCCCGCAGGTCGCGCCGCACCGTCTTGCGTGACACGCCCACATTGCGCGCGATCCCACGCACGCGTTTGCCATGCTTGGCCAACGCCCAAATCTCGATCGACAGCGCCACTACGATCGTCCAGGCCATCCACATCGCGTCGGCCCCAAGCCAATCGGGTGGGTCAGCTGTCAGTCGGCAACCGGGTCAGTTCTCCGTCGGCGGAAAGAGTTGAAGGATGGCCACAGCGCTCTTACTCTGATCGATAAGACTCTTGATGAGAGTGACACATGCGTCTGACAAGCAAGGGTCAGGTCACAATTCCGCAGAGTCTTCGGGCGCGAACCGGCCTCCTTCCAGGAGTCGAAGTGACGTTCGAGGAGGTGGAGGGCGGCGTGAGGATCCGGCCGGCACATGGCGCCGAAGGCGGAAAGCAAATGCCTGTCCTTCAACGCCTGCGGGGAAGCGCCACGGTGCGCATGAGCACCAGCGAAATAATGGCTCTCACCCGCAAGGAATAGACGTGACACTCGTCGACGCGAATGTCCTAATTGATGTCGCAACCGATGATCCGGCTTGGTCCGACTGGTCACAAAACGCGTTGGATGCTGCTGCGTCCGAAGGTCCTTTGATCGTCAACCCAATTATCTACGCAGAGGTCTCGGTCGCTTACGAGCGGATTGATACCGCCGCGCCTTTCAAATGACCCGTTCGATCCACGGCTGAAGGCATAGGGAGCGCAGTCGTGCGGTGTCAGCAGCGAGGGCGTTCCAGGCGTTGCAGCAGGCGTCAACGATAGCGTTCTGGTTGGGGAAGACGCGTAGGCTGAGGTGGCGTTCGCGAAGGTAGAGCCAGACGCGATCCATGGGGTAGAGTTGGGGCGAGTAGGACGGGAGCGTGCCGAGGGTGACGTTGCCCGGCACGCGCAACGCGCCGGCGCCGTGCCAACCGGCTTTGTCCAGCACCATCACGGCGTGTTCGTCGGGGGCCAGCGTCGCGGCGAAGCGATCGAGGAAGAGCTGCATCATTGCGGTGTCGACGATGGGCAGTACCAGGGCGAATGCGCCTTCACCGTCGGGTCGCACGGCGCCGAACAGGTAGGTCCAGTCGAAACACTGATCCTGACGCCCGGACGGGCGCTGGCCGCGGCACCACCAGCGGTGACACAGCCGGCCCTTCTGGCCGACGCGCATCTCGTCCTGGAACCATAGGGTGATGCGCTTGGTGGGGTGGGCCGTTCTGGCTGCGCTCAGTGCCTGTAGGAGCCCCTTTTTTCGAAGTCCCCTTGGGCTTTGAGCGACACCTTCGGATGCACCGGGCGGGTTTTCTGCCGCGAGAACCCTTCGCGGCGAAGGATGCGCGATAGGCTTTGGGGCCAAAGCTCCTTGTCGAAGCGCTCCTTGATCCAGGCCGTGAGGTCGATGAGCGTCCAGCTGCACACCCCGTCCACCTCAGGGTCGGGGCCACGATAGATCCGCTCGGCAAGGAGGGCCAACTCCCCGTCCGTCAGCGCAGGCGGACGGGTCGTGCCGCGCTTGTCCTTCAACCCAGCTACACCTTCCGCGTTGAACCTGAGGACCGCATCGCGCAGCGCTTGACGCTCCATCCCAGCCGCCACAGCCCCGTCGGCACGGCTCCACCCATCCAGTGCGTTGGCGATCGCCGGCATCCGCCGCGCCGTCCGGTTGGACCCTTCCTTTGCGGCCAGCCGACGCAGCTCCTGCGCAGTGATGTCCGCCCGAATGGCAAGCCCTCGTCCCATCGCCGCACTCCCCCGCAATCGCTGCAATGCAATCAAGAGAATCAGCCGTTCATCAACGAATGCTTACCGAGTCAGTCAGAAAGCGCGCCGGTATGAAACCCTGGAAGACGTCCTGCCACGAGAAATTTTTGTGCGCGAGGCATTGCCCTACGAGGCGGCGTTTCTGGCTGGAAAGGCATTCCTTGCCTATCGCCGTCGCGGAGGCACACGCACGACCCCTCTTCCGGACTTCTTCATCGGCGCCCACGCCGCCGTCAGGGGCTATCGCCTCATCACCCGGGACGTGCGGCGTAGCGCAAGCGCGTTCCCGATGGTCGAGATCATTGCCCCGCCGCGACGCTGACGGACACGTCCCCGAGCGCCGCGTCAGCCATGGCGAGCGGTAGCCGACGATGGAAAGCATGACGGTCACTATTCAAATTGCATAGTTTAGGCTTCGCCGAACCACCCTCGCTGCCGAAACGACGGGGCGCGAACAACTCGCGTGAGCTCGGCCGCTGGAAGGACCCGTGGCCCGCCATCAGAACGGCACCCCACCGGCGCTTATGCCGGTGAACTCTTCCAACTGCCGCTCCAGCGACGGGCCGAACTCGCGATCCGCCGCGCGCTCCAACACGCGCTGCATCGGCAACCGCGGCTCATAGTCCAGCGAGTACGTAAAGATCAGCACCGGCTCAACCCGCGAACCCTTGCGCTGCAAGATCATGTCGCCGGGTCGCGCGAAGTCGACCGCGCGGTTCTTGTTTCGGCCGCGCGAACGCGCCGTCTGCGCCTGCTGGAACCCCACGTCCTGCGTCGCACCAAGCGCCGAAAGGATGCGCATGATCAGCCCACCAGACAGCGCGCCATACTTGTCCAGCTTCGCCGCCGGACCCGGCACGGCGAACTGATCGCGCTCCATGATCCCGCGCGCAATCAACGCTTTCTCGAACCGCTTGTGCCGGCGCTCGCCACCGAACACCTGCGCTTGCAAATACTTGCCCGCCGGCGTCCCGCGGCCCGACGCCAATTCGTCCTTGAACTCGACCGATGCCGACAAGTCCGACTTGGTCGCCTTGCGCACAAACGGGCTGTTCACGGTGAAGGGTTTGGGCCGGTCGAACACTTGGCGGACGGTGTCTTGCAGGTCGCGGCGCCCGCCAAAGGCACAGTCGTTCAAAGCGCGGGACACAAAAAACGGGAGCTGCTTGCGCTGCAGGTCAGTCATCAGACCGGCGATCTCATCCACGTTGTCTTGGAAGCTGGCCTGCACCGGATTGCCCTCGAACGCCCCCCAACGGCGCGAGCGGAATCAACCACACAGGTCCGATCAAACCAACTCCCAACGAACGAAATTCACATCCTCATCAAAAGAGCCAGGATGTCCTACACGATTGTGATCTGTCCAACTGGTGTCCAGGTGATGTCCAACTGAAACACCGCGGGTTCCCTGCATGTCCAACATAAACATAAGAATACAAGCATATGTGCGCACGCTCGCGCCCGCACGGTCTATCTCGCGCGCGCGGGCGCGCGCATGGGCGCGAGCGCGCGCGAGCATGCTGGACATGTAGGACATGCTGCCGATTTAACTGGACTTATCCCGGACAATGCCGGACAAACGGGCCGTCACGATGGCCAGGCCAATACGCACAAAAAACGTGCCACAGGCTCTTCACCGCCTGCTATGAGCGTCAGGCGGTGGTCTCGCCCCACATGATGGGTTGGCCCATCAACTCTTCAAAATACGTTCGACATGTTTCCAAAGGTGGAAACCGAAAGGCATGAACACGCCTTTGGTCTGCATTGTCCATCTGCTCTGAGCCAACAGAAACTTCGCACTTGGTTGTTGATAGTTCGGGGACAAGCTTTCGCAGCGCAATGGAGAACTCCCTGTCGCCGCCCTTGTGCCGCTGCCCTATTCGGTCGCAGGAGGCATCGTAAGCGCCTCGTAATCGCGCTTTGGGCACCACCTCAAGCCACCCCATTCCTGGCAGCGTCGCCCCCTCGGTGAGCCGGTCCAGCCAAAACACATAGACCGGCCCCAAGGTTCGCATCTTGTGGCCAAAGAGCGCCTGAGTGCGCGGTGGTGATCTCAACCTTGCCATGTCCAAAGGGTGATGGAGAAGCTCCCACAACAGCGCTGCACGGTTTCTGGCGCCTTTTTCCCCGGCAAAGAAATGGTCGTGCAGTTGCTCGAAGTAGGCCCCATCCTGCCGTCGCTCTTGCCCCACGTCGATGGACAGCCACCGCCGATCGTCAAGCCCGGCCGGCACGGCGCAATCCTCGTTGGAGGTGATCATCAGGCGCGAGTAGTTGCTCACGCGGATGGGGTCGACACCCTTGTGCTCGAGCATCTGCGTGTCGGACGTGATGGGGCTTTTTAGGCGGCCCACCCCAGAATCATCGCCGCTCCAAAACGCCTTATCGGCCTGGAGAAAGATCCTCTGCGCCAGGTGTGCGTTGAACTCGCCCAACAGGTAGCGCGGATCATCCACCAGCAAATAATGGGCGTCGATCAGGGAGCCGGTGGTTTTGCCGACCATCGTTTTGCCCGTCCCCTGACAGCCACGCAGAGCAATTGCGATGCCCAAGCGCCCGCTGAAACAAACGCCCCAGCAGACCACCAAAAAGTCAGCCCCTGCATTGAGTGGAACGTGAAGCCCAGCGCCTCCCACTTCGACCCAACCTGAACACGCATCTCTAGCATTTGTTCATGCCGCTCATTGAGCGCGATGTGCGGTTGAGTTGCATTATTCATCGCACTCCCCTTAGGCAGAAAACCAGACTCCTCCTGCCAATTAAATCAAACTATCTCAACCGAGCTCGAGCCATTGAGCTGACCTATCCGCACCCTTGTCGCGGGAGAGGCAGGCTGGTACGCGAGCCAAAAAAGAGGACTTGCAATGGATGAGGGCTGGCGCACCCGTCTCTTGGACGCGATAACGCAGCCCGGCTAGACACCAACAGGCGCGTCGATTGCCGCCGGTCTCAGTCGGGGCTATGTCGCATCCTTGAC
>JBCDFB010000197.1:0-6066 GCA_039178655.1 Pseudomonadota bacterium
TGAGACCCAGGCCGACATTGCCGCCGACCGACAACAGTCTGTGGAGCTTGCCGTGCGCGGCGACGCTGGGCCGCAGGCGTTTCAGGTGGTGGGCAATGACAGCCGGCTCGGTCAGGTCTTCACCAACCTCATCGACAATGCGCGCTCCTTCACGCCTGACGGCCGCCGTGTGGTCATCACCGCCCAGCGCTTTCCCGGCTTCATCGAAGTGGTGGTTGACGATGAAGGGCCAGGGATTGCCGAAGACAGCTTGGAAAAAATCTTCAACCGCTTCTACACGGACCGGGCCGGGCAAAGCTCGTTCGGCAACAACAGTGGCCTGGGCCTTGCCATATCGCGCCAGATCGTGGAGGCGCACAACGGCGAGATTTTCGCCGAGAACCGCTACCGCACCACGCTGGGGCCCGACCGTGACGTCGCAGGAGCACGCCTTACGGTGCGCCTGCCGGCGACAGGCTGAACCATCATCAACCACCACGCCACGACCGTCGCACTCGGCGACGAGGGCGTTTTCATCGTGGGCGAACCGCGCGCCGGCAAAACAAGCCTCGCCCTTGCCGCCATCGCCATGTGGCAGGCTAAAGGCCGGTTCGCGGCACTTGTCGCCGACGATCAGACGCTTGTCTCCGTGCACCACGGCAGGCTCATCGGCCACGCGCCGGAAGCCACCGCTGGGCTCATGGAGTTGTCCGGAGCCGGCGTTTATGCTGCGCCCTCCACGCTCCAGGCCGTGCGCGTGTCGCTGCTGGCAAGGCTCAGCTCTTCGCCTGAACGGATGCCGGCAGGCACAGGCACTGTCGAAGGCATCTCCCTGCCCGCCATTGACCTTCACCCGAGACAAGCCACGCTCGGCGCTGCTGTTTTGTGGGCGGTTTGTCATGGCGAACGGCTTGACGCACCCATGTGACACGTCCCACCTACCGCGGATCAGTCTTCTGCCCGGCGTGACAATCCCGCCGAGAATGCCGAAGCGCTGCTTGGGGGGTGCGTTTGCTGTGATCGGCTTGGTTCTTGTCACCCACGGCAGGCTTGCGCAGGAACTTCGCGCCGCGCTGGAGCACGTGGTGGGCCCGCAGGACAGGGTGGAGGGCATCTCCATCGAACCTGACGACAACATCGAGCAGCGGCGCGCCGACATCCTGGCCGCCGTCAAGCGGGTGGACGACGGCACCGGTGTCGTGATCTTGACCGACATGTTCGGCGGCACGCCGTCGAACCTTGCAATCTCGGTCATGTCGGCAGGGAATGTGGAAGTGATCGCGGGCGTGAATTTGCCGATGCTCGTCAAACTCTCCACCGCACGCAAAGAATCCGGGCTCACCGAAGCAGTCACCGCTGCGCGCGAAGCCGGCATCAAGTACATCAGGCTCGCATCGGATGTCCTCGCAGGAAGTTGAACAACCTTCCGACGCCATCCGCATCGTTTTGACCATGGTAAACCGCCGCGGGCTGCATGCGCGTGCTGCAGCGAAGTTTGTGCGCACCGCGGAAAATTTCGATTCGGCCATCTTGGTTGAGAAGGATGGGCAATCCGTACCCGGCCGGTCGATCATGGGGCTTCTGATGCTGGCGGCCACGCTCGGCACAAACATCACAGTCACGCTGAGCGGCAGGCAAGCCCGGGAAGCGGCGGATGCGCTCTCCGCGCTTGTCAACAATGGCTTTGGCGAGACCGATTAAGTTGAATTTCCACCCGCAAGGCTGTCTATACTGGTGGTCTTGCCAATCATCAGCCAAAGGCAAGGTGGAGTGCATCTCACCAGCGTCGACGACCCGTTCGAGGAGCTCGCCGCAGCGGCCTGCAATTTGCTGGCCGACAGCTTGGGCGTGCGCTACAGCGGCGTCATCACCCTCGAAAAAGCAGAGCTGAAAGGCGGGTCCAGCGAGTTTTCACGCTTGCCGGCCGACCTGCGCGACAAGACGATTGCCGCCATCTGCGACGACGTATTGAACGTCAACTTCGACGATGACAGCGTGCACACCACCCAACTCATCCAGACCGATGTGGATGAAAGCATTGGCGACCAATCCGCGTCATTGTTCTTCCCCGAGACGGAGACGGTGGTCTTCGTCATCCCGGCGCCTGGCCGCACCGTCGCGCTGGCGCCCTTTCGCCGCGCAGCGGTCTCTGCGCTTCCCATCGTTTATCGCGTCGATGATTTAAGGGCTGAGCGGGCAAAACTCATGCGCACCAACGTGCTTTTGCAGCACGTGCAGGAAATCTCAAAGATCGGTGGGTGGGAGCAGGCGCTGGGCACCGACAAGCTCACCTGGTCCGAAGCCGTTTACGACATCCACGGCATCGAGCCGGGCGGCGATGTCACGCTGGACCGCATCCTGTCCATGTACCCCTCCCCCGCGCGCGAGAAGCTGGCGCTCGCCATGGAGAAGGCCGCCGCTGAAGGCGACGGATTCGAGCTGACCGGGCCCATCGACACGCCGTCAGGGGAACGCAGAATTGTCCGCACCGTGGCAAGAAGCGCCAGCGGGCGCGAGGGCGCAAAGCTCTACGGCATTTCGCAAGACGTCACGAGCCAGCTCAACGCCGAACGGCGCCTGTGGTGGGCTGCCAACCACGATCCGGTGACGAGCCTGCCCAACCGGCTGTTGTTTGAGGATCGGCTGGGGGTCGCCGTGCGAAGGGCAAAACGGGAGGACCGCCGCTTCGCACTCGTCATCATCGAAATATCTGATTTCGCGCGCCTCACCCAGCGCGCCGGCTATACAGTGCCGGACAAAAACATGATGGAGATCGCGGGCCGCCTCGGCGCCGTCACCCGCGAGAGCGACACCATCGCGCGCATCTCCATCAACGAGTTTGCGCTCATCCTTCACGACATTAATGATCGCAACAATTTAGACATTACGCTGGAGCGCCTGCGGGAGCAGTTCAAGCAGGTGGAAGGGTCAGGCGGCGGCGGCAGCCTGGTGATGAGCGCTGGGGTTGCTTACTACCCCGAGCATGCCTCGGCAGACACCGAGCTCATTCGGGCGGCGGAAATCGCCCTCTCCCGCGCCAAGCGCAAGCTGACCGAGCCAGTCATCGTCTTTGACCGCAAGATCGCGGCAGCCGACGAGAAGCGCCGCGCCACCATCCTCGCGCAAGCGCGCGACAGCCTGAACCGGCGCGAGTTCCTGCCCTACTACCAGCCGCAGATCGATATGGAGACCAACGCCATCGTCGGCGTTGAAGCGCTGGTGCGTTGGCAGACGCCTGACATGACCCTCGACGCGAAGGACTTTGCCTACGCCCTCGACGATCATGAGATCGGCAGCCGCGTCGGCCGCGCTGTCCTTGATGCGGTCATTGCGGACATCTCCAGCTTGCGCGCCGTGACCGAGCGACCCTTCCGCGTCTCCATCAACGCATCGCGCACGGAAGTGCTGCGCAACGATTTTCTGGAAACCTTCCTGGAAAAGACGCGGACTGGAAATCTCCGCCCGAATGACTTCATTATCGAAATCACAGAAGACGTCATCATCGGTGTCGATGACAAATCGCTTCACGAGAAGATAAATTATCTTGTCACGTCAGGCGTTGAGTTCTCCCTGGATGACTTTGGGACCGGATATGCCTCGCTGATCCACATTACGAGCTTCCCAGTCACCGAGATCAAGATCGACAAGCAGTTCATCTTCGGGATCGAGACTGACAGGCGCAAGCGCGCCATCGTCCGCGGTGTTTTACAGATCGCGCAATCCATGGGGCTGAATGTGATCGCCGAAGGGGTGGAGACGGCCGAACAGCAGGAGGCGCTGCGTGAGATCGGCTGCCGGTACGCCCAGGGCTATCTTTATTCCTTCCCCGTCCCGTTTGCGCAGTTCGCCGCCATGGTCGAACAGCAGCACGTCTGATCCGCGGCGCACGAGACCATGGACGAGATGGGCCTTCACCGGCGCAGCGCCAACAGCGTTCCCCTCACCCCGCTCGGCTTCCTGGCGCGGACCGCAGCGGTGTTTCCCCACAAGACCGCCATCATCCACGGCGCGCTGCGCCAAACGTGGGCGGAGACGGATCTGCGCGCCCGACGTCTTGCGGCGGGGCTGAGGGACGCAGGCCTCGGCAAGGGCGACGTGGTGGCGATCCTGTCGCCCAACACGCCCGCTTTCATCGAGGCAAGCTTTGGCGTGCCGTTTGCCGGCGCCGTGCTTCTGACGCTGAACACCCGGCTTGATCCGGCAACGCTCGCTTACTGCATCGACCATTCGGAGGCGAAGCTCGTGCTCGTCGATGCCGGGCTTCTTCCCAGACTGCAGGACGCGTTGTCGCTTGTGCAGGCAAGACCGACCGTGGTGCGCATCGACGATGTATTAACCGAGCCGGGCGAAGCGCCATTCGACACCACCTACGAAGCGCTCCTCGCAACCGATGCCATGGACGAGGCCGCGGTGGACGACGAGTGGCAGTCCATGACGCTCAGCTACACCTCGGGCACCACCGGGCGGCCAAAGGGCGTCGTTTATTCCCACAAGGGCGTTGCCACCACCGCCATCTCCAATGCGGTGGATTGGGCAATGCCGCACTTTCCGGTCTACCTGTGGACACTGCCCATGTTCCACTGCCACGGCTGGTGTTTCCCCTTCACCCTGGCCATGCTTGCAGGCGTCAACGTGTGCACGCGCACCGTATCGGCCGAGGCCATCGCAGCCGCCGTCACAAACCACGGCGTCACACATTTTTGCGGCGCACCCATCGTAATGCAAATGGCCATCGACGGCCTTCTGGGCGCAGGGTCAGGAACCGCTGGACCTGTGAAGATGATGGTCGCCGCAGCGCCGCCTCCCGCGTCCGTCCTCGCCCGCGCGGAGGCCGCAGGCATTGATGTCACCCACGTCTACGGCCTGACCGAAGTTTACGGCCCTTGCGTCGTGTGCGCATGGAACCCCGATTGGGACGCCCAATCGGCAGAAGCCCGGGCAAGGATCAAGGCACGGCAAGGGGTCGCCTACACGCTGCAGGAGGCGGTCACCGTCCGCGATCCGCAGACGCTGGAGAAGATCCCAGCCGACGGAGAGACGCTCGGCGAAATCATGATCCGCGGCAACATCGTCATGAAGGGCTATCTGAAGGACCTTGAAGGAACCGAGCGCGCCTTCCGCGGCGGCTGGTTCCATACCGGCGACCTCGCCGTCTGCCACCCTGATGGCTACGTGGAAATTAAAGACCGGGCGAAGGACATCATCATCTCGGGCGGTGAGAACATCTCATCCATCGAGGTTGAAGATGCGCTTTACGCGCACCCTCGTGTTGCAGCCGCGGCGGTCGTCGCCATGCCGGACGAAAAGTGGGGCGAGACCCCGTGTGCCTTCGTTGAAGTGGTCGGCGGTCAGACGGTTGAAGAAGGCGAACTGATTGCCTGGTGCCGGGGGCGCCTTGCCCATTTCAAGGCACCGCGCCGCGTCGTCTACGGGCCGCTGCCGAAAACGTCCACTGGCAAGATACAGAAGTTCGCCCTGCGCGAAAAAGCCAAGGCGCTCGCCGGCGACGCCCCGTAGACGGGTCCTGCCTCAGGCAGCTTCCGCGGGCCGCTCCTCACCGGAGAAACGCATGCCAAGCGCCTGTAAATAAAGATCCAGCACCGCTTCCTGCTCTAAGCGCTCGTTGGTCTCCTGCTTGCGCAGCCGCACCACTTGACGCAGGATTTTGGTATCAAAGCCATTGGCTTTTGCCTCGGCGTAGACGTCCTTAATGTCATCGGCGAGCGCCTGCTTTTCCTCTTCCAGACGCTCGACCCGTTCCACGAATGCGCGAAGCTGATCGCCCGCAACTCCACCATTGACCATGAGGCCACCTCCTCCGCGTTTTGTCAGGGCCCTCACAATGCGCGCCCCACCCACGCCTTCAATGCTGGGCGAAGCACCGTCCCCGCTGTTCGCGAAAAAATTTCGTCAGGCGGTGAACAAATGGTTTGCGGAGGGTCGATGTGAGGGCTATGGAAGCGTGGAAATCCATTCTCTTTCAATGATTTGGTTAAACACCCTGCGGGGTGTCGCGCCATTTCGGCCCATCGGCGCCTTGGAAGGCCCATCAATCAAAAAACGGGACAAAGATTGCTTACAACCAAA
>JBCDFB010000198.1:0-6064 GCA_039178655.1 Pseudomonadota bacterium
AATAGTCCCGCGGCCCCCAGTCCATCACCTCGCGAAGCATGGATTGGACAGGACCGGGATGCTGCAAGAGGTAGGTGTAAGCGTAGGCGCAGACATAGCCGGGCATGGCGAGGGGCAAAACCAGCAGCCAAGAGAACAGCGCCCTGCCCGGAAAGCGGCACATGGCGACCAGCCAAGCGGTCGCCACGCCGATGACCAGCGTGCCCAGGCCGACGCAGAACACCAAGAAAACCGTATTGGCCACGTAGCCGGGCAAGACGGTCTGCACGAGGTTGGAGCCTGCACCCTTTGAGCCGGCGAATGCGCTGAAGACCAAAGCCACAAGCGGCAGCAGCGTCAGGGCCGACAGGACCCCGGCGACAGTCAGAAGCACCGGCGCACCGCCGGTCCCATGCTCTTGAATTAGTGAAATTCTATCAGCACGCCGCTTCATCTTTGGTCAGTATTGGTTTTGCTGTGCTTTGCCAACGCTGCGGCACCCGCCCACGCGAAGCCGCTCAAAACGGCGGCGCTCCGTCCACGCTGCACTGTTCAAAGCGTCAGCAGCATCCGCACGCTGGTCGCCGCCAGAAACACAGCGAACGCGCGCGACAGCCACACGCGTGGGATGTTGTGCGCAATGCGCGCGCCGACCGGGGCAAGCAGCATGGAAAGCGGGGCAACGAGCGCAAAGCCCACAAGGTTGACGTAGCCGATGCTGAGCGGCGGGAGGCCGGCAACGCCAAGGCCCGCAACGGCAAAGCCTATCGTGCCTGGCACGGCAATGATGAGACCGATGGCAGCGGCAGTCCCCACAGCGCGACGCACGTCCATGCCGAACAGCGAGAAGATCGGCACCGACAGTGTCCCCCCGCCAATCCCCATGACGACGGACACGGCGCCGATGACAAAGCCGATGCCCTGGCGCCCCGCGCCGCGGGGCACCCCTTTCTCGGAGATGACCAAGCTCTTGAGAAACGCCATGTGGATTGCGACAGTGAGGGCGATGAGTGCGAATATCAGCGTCAGGGCAGCGCCGCTTGCCCGACCTCCAGCAAACACCCCGACCAGGACGCCAACCACAATGGCCGGCGCCAGGCTGCGCAGGAGGCCCATATCCACGCCGCCGCGCCTATAATGGGACCGCGCGGAGACGATCGACGTTGCGATGATGGTGGCAAGGGAGGTGGCCACCGCCACATGCATGCGCAAATCATCGGGTACGCCCGCCAGCGGCAGGAGCGTAAAGAGCACCGGAACAATCACGATCCCGCCGCCGACGCCCAGAAGGCCCGCAATCAGCCCCGCCGCAGCGCCCGCCATCGCAAGCACCGCCGCGAATGCGATCATTTCCATGGTGTCTCCGTCGCAAAAGCCGCGGCGTTGTGGCGCAATCGCAATCGCCGCTCAACCCGGCGGCCCCCCGCCGTGGCGCTGTGACGCTCGCTCTGCCTGACGGTCAGCGCGTCTATGCGGTGGGCGACGTCCACGGCATGGCCCATCTGCTTGACCGCTTGCTGGACGCCATCGACGCGCACCAGGCTGCCGCGCCGGAGGCCCTGTCCATCGAAGTGTTTCTGGGCGACTACATCGATCGCGGGCCGGACAGCTACGGCGTGATTGAGCGGTTGATTGAGCCGCCGCGGCACGGCCGGCAACGGATCTGTTTGCTGGGCAACCACGAAGAGGCCATGATGCTCGCCCTGCACGACACCGCCGCCATGGAGCGCTGGATGAGCTTCGGCGGCGAGGCAACCATGCGCTCTTACGGCATCGACCCGCATCTCAGCCATCGGCAGCCCGCGGCGCTACAGCCTCTCCTTCATGCGGCGCTGCCCCCGGCTCATTTGCGTTTTCTGGAAAGTCTGCCGCGGATGGCCGAGCTTGGCGGGCTCCTCTTCGTCCACGCGGGCATCCGCCCGGGCGTCGCAATCGATGATCAGGACCCTACGGATTTGGTCTGGATCCGAGACCCGTTCCTGGATCACGAAGGTACCTTTCCCCGCCACGTCGTGCACGGCCACACGCCGGTGAGCCGGCCCGACAGGCGTGTCTTCCGCACGAACATCGACACGGCGGCAGTCTTCGGCGGCGCGCTCACCTGCGCCGTGCTGGAGGGCGACGGCGCAGAATTTTTGTCAATCCCCGCCGACAGCTGATCGGATCGCTGGGTGGTGGGCCCGCTCAGGATTTGTCGGGCTGCTCCACTTCGACCCTCAGCGGTGCGTCGAACCTTGCCGTTAGCATGTCCTGTTGGGCACGGATTTCCCGGTTTTGCTCGATGATGGTGGTGAGCGCGTCGCGCAACGCCTCCACTTCGGACGAAACCTGGTCTGCGCCGCCGGGGGACTTTGTCTCCTGTGGAAGCTCGCTGCCGATGCGCTCCACCCGCGCCAGCAGATCGCTGTATTTGGCGCCCATGCTGCTCACGTGCGCCATGACATCGCGCAGGCCGCCGCGCAGCTCTTCCGCCGCCCCGAGGGCCTCGCCGACCCTGCCTTCGACCTTGGCTTCCACGGCGCTGATGGCGTTCTGCAGATGGGCAGAAAGCTGTGCGTCTTTCCCCTCACCGCCGTCTGCCGCGGGTCCCTGCCCCACGACAGACTTCAGGTTTTCGATCTCCGACAGCGCGCGATCCGTCGCGGCCTTCACCTGATCAATGATGTTGCCGGCCGCGGCAGTGCCCTGGGTGCCCGCGGCTTCAACCGCCTTTGCGGCATGCTCGGCCTTCTCGCGCACCGCGTCCAATTCGACCTTGGTGCCGGCCCGCACCTCTTCGATTTGCCCAAACGCGCGGTCGGTCGTCTCTTTCACGGTGGTGAGTGCGCCTTCCACTGCGTCGCGGCTCGCCTTTACCGCATCCTCAGCGGCTTTGCCGGCGGTGTCCGCTGCGGAACGCACCGCGTCGATCTCGCCCTTCAGTCCGGTCTGAACGCTGTCGATCTGGGCAAGGGCTTTGTCCACCATGCCGCGAAGCTCCGCGAATGCGCCGGTGTCCTGCGCACGCGCAGGCGCCTCACCCTCCGTTGCCTCACCGGACGTCGCCTGCGCGGCTGCAATGCCAGCAGCTTCCCGCATCTTCTCCGGCGTCAGCGCCGCCTCGATTTTTTTGTCGACCGCTGCGTCGAGCCGCGGCAGCACCTTCTCGTTCATGGCCTGGTTGAAGGCTGCGATGGGCAGAAACTTTTTCAGTTTTTCTTCAAGCACACCTTCAGCGTGGGCCACTCCCGGCGCCGCACCGGTTGCTGCCGATGCTTCTTTGATCAGCGCTTCAAGCCGCGCGATTTGCGCGCCCCGCTCAGCCTTTTCTCGGTTGATGAGCGCTTCCACCTGCTGAATGGCAGCCTGCATGTCCGTGTGGGTCTGCAGCGTCTGGCGCGGTGGCGGCGGTGCTGCCGGTGGCAGGCTCCCCGCCGATCCCATCATTGCGTCGGTGTGGCCGCTATTCTCGCCGGAGGTGTTGTCATCGGGCCGGTCGGCCATGGTGGCCGACGTTGCGGCGGCGGCGACCGGATCGGGGCGGACAGCGCCGCCACCCATGTCAGGGATGCGCGCTGCGGGCTGTACCTCGTCTATCTCAGTGGCCTCGATGGTGGATCGGGCGCGCATACGGGCGTTGCGGGGTAACCCGTCCTGGCCGGACGAGGTTTGCGCAGGCGGCGCATCAAATTCAGGCTGGGGGATCGATGATCTCCGCTCGCCGACCATTTCCATGCCGAGTGTGGGCGCAGCGGGTGCGCGGCGCTGGCCGATGGTGCGCAGCGCAAACAGAACAAGAAGGCACGATATGGCGCCAAGGCCATAGAACGCCGTCTTCAGATCGGCGAGCTCCGCGGCCGAGCCCATGTAAAACAGCCAGGCTGCAATGAGGACCAACAGTATCGTGCCCGGCCATGGCCAAAGGGCGTCAAGCAGACCTTTGCGCTCGCGCGCTTGAACGTTCGCCATGGCGCTTTCCTCCAAAGGCTTCTGAACAAAGCTCTGAGCGCGTTGTTGCGCTTTCTCCCGCACTCGTCCAGCCGCGGCCGCCGCGCTGGCCACAAGATCGTTTAGCCGAGGCGCGGCAGGGGGCAAGGCCGAAGCGCTTTCCTGCCGACCGCCGAGCGCTGTATCCTCGCCTAAAGGCACGCCATTTGCCGACGGATCGTGTCGCCCCTGTGCGCGTTCGCCGGTTTGCGCGAACACCACGGCATCCGAGAGCATGAGACGCCAAAGATCCCGCTCCCGCGGCGAGGCCGCGGTGAGGTCCGTTACCCAGCCGCCGGCATCGCCGCATCTGGGGTCGCGGTCCACGGCGTCGGGAACGACAAGGCGCGCAGCCCTTGGGTCGACGGCCTGCATGGCGGGGGAACCCTCCGCCCCACGCTCTGCAATCAGCACATCGGCTGCAAAAGCTCCAATCGTTCTGGCGATGTCCGGATCGCCCGCGGTGTAGGCGGGCGAGCGCTTCCCCTCACCCTCCTGGAGCGTCACCCGCGCCCCGTCCGTGCTGACGAACATGACCCGGTCGCCCAACCCTTCAAACAGCGGCCAGACATCCTGTACGGAACGGCCTGGGCTGAGCGCCACCGCGAGGCGCAAGTCCGCCGGCCAGTCATCCTGCGCGAAAAGGCTGTGGAATGCCTGCGCACTTGCCGCCTGCCCGGCCTCTCCCAAAACCTTGGTTGCCGAGCCCAAGTCCGTTCCAGCGGGCAGGCCGAGGACCGCAAGCGGCCGGTCGGTATGGGCCTTCGTAACGGAATGAGCATGGGTATCGGCAAGGGCACGGACCAAGCGCACCGCAAGGCCGATACCGCCGCCGGGGCCGACAGCCCCTCCATAGTCGGCAGGTGCAAATGTGGCATCCGCGAACCCGCCCACGTCGGCTGAGTGGGCGGCCAGGAACTTCAGATCGCCGGGCGACGCCATCCGGCGCAGCGGCAGTACGGCTGCGTCGGTGATCACGCAGTAAACGACCCCTGCCGCGCTGATGAAATCGCCCGGGACGGCGTCCACCGCGTTGTCAACCAGCACCAGGGTGTGCGCAGCCAACCGGTGCGGGTTGATCTCAAGCCAGGGTGTGGCAGCCCCCGCCACGACCACCTGGCCGCGCAGGGATGCACCAACGTGGGAAAGGCGCGGGTCCGGCGGCGGGCGGACTTCAGGCGCAGCACCGGCTGGGTCATCAGCCGCTTCCAAATCGTCTACGCCGGCCTCCTCATCGGGCCTGTGAGTGCGCGCGCCTGGCGGGTGTGAAGGTTCTGCAGCAGCCGGCGGCTCGATCACGTCATCGGCGGCGACAGCCGTTGGCGCTGAACCGGCGCGTTCCAGAACGGGCTGTGAGAGGACATCCCCGGCCTCGGTGGCCACCGGAACCGCCGAAGGGACAGCGCCTCCTGAAGCGGTTTCGGATTGATTGCCGACCGTGATCGCATCCGCCGGGTGCACGCTCATGAGCGATTCGGCGTGCGCGGGCGTTGCCTCCTCAGGAGGCGTGCCAGCACTTGGCAACGGCGTCAGCACCAACTCCGGCATGGCGGCATCGACGGCGTCCAAGATCGCGTCGATCTGCCGCCGCGGGGTATCCGGCCAGCTTTCTGCCCCGACGGACCCCGCGCCGCCGGTGGGGAAGGCTTTGATGAGACGTTTCTCAAATCCGCTTCCCGTCGGCACGAGGTTCAAAAGCTCAATCTCGCCGCCACGGCCGCCAAACTGCGCGCGCACCATGACCCGCCGCACGCCTGCCGGATCGAAGCGATGCTGCAAGGCATCTTCGGGCAAACGGACACCGTCGAGCATCAGCGATGTGGGAGCGCGGCCGCGGTCCCGCAGCGAGAGCGCCAAATGAGCCGTGCGCTGGAGTGCGTTGACCTGGACGCCCAAGCGGTCCGCCTCCGTCAGCACGTCTCCCATCGCGTCGGGCGCCATGGGCGTTTGTGCATAGGCCCCATGCAACTCCTTTTGGTCGTCCGCCAACGGATCGGGCGCGCCGGAAAACCCGATAACATCCACCAGCGGCGCAAGACGCTGGGCGCCCGCCACAAGGGTTGCAGGGCCGGGATCGAGCCGCGCGCTGGTGGCGGTGACGGCAATGCGCTCGCGCAAA
>JBCDFB010000199.1:0-6042 GCA_039178655.1 Pseudomonadota bacterium
CATCGTCGTCCTGCCGCTTTTTTTGGCGGCCTTTGGCGACAATTTCGGTTACGGCGGGCGCCCGGTGAGTGCGCCGACCTTGTTTTTCATCGTAATGGCCGGTGCGGCCGCCATTTACCGGATCGGCCCGAGCCGCCGGCCGGCCAAGCTGCGCTGGGTGATGCCCGGTGCGCTCGCGGCGGCGACGGGCTGGATCGCCGCATCAACGCTGCTGTCCTGGTACTTGTCGAACATTGCGAACTACACGCTCATGTACGGCTCACTGGGCACCATCATCGCGTTGATGTTCTGGCTCTATATCTCCGTCTACATCCTGATGACGGGCGCTTGGCTTAATGCTGAGGTTGAGCATCAGACGCTGGTGGACACGACAGTGGGTCCCGACCGGCCGTTCGGGGCGCGCGGTGCGACAGTTGCCGATACGATCGGCAGCGATATCGGCCGGTAGTGGTTGCTGGTCACCATTCCCCGCGGGCCGCCGCGCCAGCCTTGCGCAGTGCTAGGGTGCTAATCCCAACGCGATGCTGGCGCACCGTGGTGAGGCCGACGAGCAAGAATGCCTGATGTGACCCTTGCTGTTGCTGCCCTGGTCCCGTTGGCGACCGGGCTGGCGCTGGTTGCGCTGGCTGCCATGGGCTTTGCGAGGCGCTTCGGCTGGGCGGCGTGTCTGGGCGGGGCCGCTTTGGTGGCCTCGGCACAGATGGTTTTTCTTACTGGCGATGGCGGGGGTGACGGTCCGCTCGTCATCCTTCTTGGCTCAACCACCTACGCAGTCTCGGTCGCGGTGCTTGCCGCGGCCGCCGGTGTGTGTGCACTGCGCGCCGTCTTTGTGAGTGCGCGGACAACACCGTTCGCGATGAGCGGTGGGCGCCAACGCGACGAGGCCCCAAGCGACACACAGGCGCGGAGCGGGATCGCAGCACCCTTACGCGCGCTGCTTCACCGCGAGCATGACAAATTCACGTCCGCCCACGACATGATCCGTTACGTGGAGCTGGCCACGCGCAACTCGCAGATCACAATTTTCTTGCAAAACGCGAAGCTGGAATATGCGTGGATCGTGAATCCTCGCCTCGGTCTGTCGCGGGAACATGTCATCGGGCGGAGCGATTACGAGATTATTCCTGAGGAGGGGCGCGCTCTGGTCGTCGGCCATAAGGAGCGAGCCATGGCCACCGGCAGGCCCCAGGCCTTTGAGGTCGAACTCAAGGAGGGGAGCGAGCACGCTTGGTTCAGGGTGGACGTGGTGCCCATCTTGGACAAGGACGACAAGCCCGAGGGGGTGGTGTGCGCGGCCATCGACATCACGCGGGCAAAGCGGCTTGACGGCATGCGCACCGAGCTCGCCAGGCGTCTGGCGGAGACGTTGCATCGCTTCAACCTTGCCCTGCGCAGCGAGAAGATCGTGGTGTTCAGCCAAGATCTGGACATGCGTTACGTGTGGGCGAACGCGGACGAAACGCAGATCGGTTCCGTGGTGGGGCGCACCGATGATGAGGTGATCCCGAGCGCGGATCGACCGGCCGTTGAAGCATTAAAGCGCTCCGCCATTGAAAGGCGGGAAGCGCGGTCCGGGGAAGTGGGCATCGGCGAAGGCGCGGATAGGCGTTGGTACGACCTTTACGTGGAGCCCAACGTCCAGGCGGACGGGATTGTCACCGGCATCACCTGTGCGTCCATCGACATCACCCACCGCAAGCGCAACGAAGAGCAAATGCGCTTGGTGATGCGCGAACTCTCACACCGCACGAAAAATCTCCTTGCCGTGATGATCGCCATCACACGCAACACCTCCTTAAATGCCACGAGTGTTGACGCCTTTGTGCCCGCGCTGATCGGCAGGTTGCGGGCGTTGTCGGCGGCCCAGGACCTTTTGGTTGCCGATGATTGGGCAGGCGTCGGTCTAAAAGAGCTCGTAAATGCCATCGTGGGGCAGATGGGTGTGCGTGCCGCGGCGCGGGTAAGTGTTGAGGGGCCGCACGTGACGCTGTCTCCGGAAGCTGCCCAAAACCTTGGCCTTGCCATTCACGAGCTTGCAGCAAATGCCGCCAAGTTTGGATCCCTTGCCAGCGAGACCGGGCATTTGAGCATCAGTTGGACACGCGAGCTTGCCCGCGACGAAGAGCGGGTGCGCTTTGACTGGCGTGAAACCGGCGGCAAGAGCGTGCAAAAGCCCGCCCGCAAAGGCTTTGGCATGATGGTTATTGAGCGGAATATTACCCGCGCCATGCGCGCTGATGTGGACCTTGATTTCAACGACGACGGGTTTGCGTGCGTCATGTCCATCCCCCTTTCGGCGCTGGGGCCCATGAACCGGCCGGATGAGCAGAAGCTGTCCCAGGCGGTTTAGCGCCACGGGGTGCGCTGATTTATCCATTCCCCAAAGGAACCGACCGGCCGCCGCAGTCGTTGCGCTTGTGGGCGGGTCTTGCGTGCGCTGGGGAGCAACGCGTGAGGCCCAATGTCCGCGTTGTTGGGAGACAGTGAGTTTTCATGGACGATCAGACTATCGCCAGTTTCTGGTCAGAACTGGACGAAATGCGCGCGTGCCTTTGGGTTGAAGTGGCTCAGAATGGCACGTTGAGCGCTTTTCCGGCGGAGTGTTTGCCGGACAAACAGAAAAACTGCGTGTGGATGATGCCTGAGGGCGACGCCCTGCGGAGAACCGATGGCGTCGGGCGGTCGGTCCATCTCATCTTTGCCGACACCGGCGAGCGGCTGTTTGCTGTGGCAACCGGTAAGGTCATCGCCCACGGCAGCGCGGACACGGACGGGAACGGGGCGCAAAGTGAGCGCGTGAAGGTGAAGCTGGAGAAGGCCGATTTTTGGCCGCGGCCGGAAGGTGACGTGTTCAGCGCCATGACCCAACTCACCACCACCGAAACGGCCACAGGCTTTGGCCAGCACCGCACCATTTCATTTGGGCGTTGACGCGCGTCGCCGATCAGCCCCTTGAGTTGCTGGTGTCCACCACGGCGCGGCTGTGGTGGTCGGGTCCGTATTCGCTGCCTGACTGCAGTGACAAGAGTTCGGCGAGTTTGATTCGGGCGCGGTTGACGCGGCTTTTCACGGTGCCGACGGCACAACCGCAGATCTCCGCCGCCTCTTCGTAGGAAAAGCCCGACGCGCCTACGAGCACCAAGGCCTCGCGCTGGTCGGCCGCGAGGGTGCTGAGGGCGCTGCGGAAATCCACCAGGTCCAGATGCCCGATTTGTTCAGGATGCGTGGCAAGGTTTGCTGCCATCTTGCCATCGGCATCCTCTACCTCGCGCCGTTTACGCCGGAACTCAGAGTAGTATACGTTGCGAAGGATGGTGAAGAGCCATGCGCGCATATTCGTGCCAGGCTCAAACATTTCAATATTTGTCCAAGCTTTCATCAACGCTTCTTGGACCAAGTCGTCGGCGCGTTCGGAGTTGCCACTTAGACTGACGGCGAAAGCTCTGAGGTTAGGAATTTGTTGTATCAGTTCGTCACGAACAGTCATTGGGGATCCGCATCCCCGTCGCCGCCAGTGTGGGCCGGCACGGGGATCGAATCCAGCTTCGAGAGGAGGTCGATGATACTGTCAGGAATAGGTTCCGAAAGCACATTATCGTACATTTGCCGCAACTGGCGGCCAATGAGATATTGCATCGGGTCGTCATCCCCGCCGGAATCATGAGTGGCTTCGCTCATTAAACTCTCAACGACAGTGTTTCGCTTGACATCTAAATCGTACAAAGTGGAACCTTGATGATGCGGCGTGCACAGGCAGGCCGTGCAGGTCGCAAGAGTGGAACGATTGACGCAGGCCGACCGTTCCGCCGCGCCTTGCGCTTTTTCGCGTTTTGGGCGATGCCGCTCAGCCTCGCAAAAGCCTCACACGCAATGGTGGTGTGGGGACGCTCCGGCAAGTACCCGCTGGCGCGTGCAGTTGCGCGGCTTTGTGGAAGGATTTTTGAGAAGAATTATGTCGCTCGCTCGCACAATAGCTCCGCATATTCCGTATCTGCGCCGCTTTGCACGATCGCTCACGGGCAGCCAGCCCAGTGGCGATGCGTACGTTGAGGCGGTGCTGCAGGCTCTGGTTGCTGACCCTAACCTTTTCGATCCGAAATTGCCGCCACGTGTGGCACTTTATCGCATCTTGGTGCAGGTCTGGGACTCGGTGACCATCAACGCTGCGACCAGCGAGCGGATGGATATTTTCGAGAAGCGGCTGGATGCGATGGTGCCGCGGGCGCGGCAGGCGTTCCTGCTCACGACGGTTGAGGGTTTCTCGCTGCAGGAAGCGGCGTCGATCCTTGCCGCGGACGTGGGCGCGGTGCGCGGCCTCATCGACGAAGCGGGCCGTTCCATCGCCGAACAGGTGGCCACCAGCGTCCTCATCATCGAAGACGAGCCGATGATTGCCCTGGACCTTGAAATGCTGGTTGAGAGCCTCGGACACGAGGTGGCAGGGATCGCGCGAACGCATGCAGAGGCGGTGGAAGCGGTCAAGATACGAAGGCCCGGTCTCGTCCTGGCCGACATTCAGCTGGCCGACGGCAGCTCAGGGCTCGATGCGGTGAACGAGATCCTGACGAGCTTTACGGTGCCGGTCATCTTCATCACCGCCTATCCGGAGCGGCTGTTGACCGGTGACAGGCCCGAGCCGGCGTTCCTCATCACCAAACCCTTTGAAACCGACACGGTGAAAGCGGTGATCAGCCAAGCGCTGTTCTTTTCCGCAGGCGGCGCAGGCGGACAGGCCGGCAAACAGGTCGCCTAACCTGTCGTCAACCGGTGCGCGCTGCGCTGATCGCTGCACCCGTCGCCGCAGCAATGGGTAACGCGCTTGGTCGCCAGCTTGATGGTGAAACGCGTGCCGCAGCTACGGCGCCTTCGTACCGGGCCTCTGCCTACAGCCGGTTTGCCCATTTGACGTAGGCGTCAATGTCGAACTTCCGCTTCAGTCCGCTCGGCATCATGGTGCGGACTTTGCCGAAGACGTCCCGTTCCGGCCAGCCGCGGTCATGCTGACCGAAGAGCCACGCGACGTTGGCGAAGGAATTTGCGTCCCGCCCATCCAAGAAATATTTATTGTTGAGGGTGAGGGCCATCTTGAACGCCCGCTTGGGGTCCTGAACATAGGCGATGATCCGCTTGCCCCAGTACATGCGAAGATGATTGTGGAGATACCCCGTCACCCGCATTTCTCGCATCGCGGCGTTCCAGTAAGGATCATCGGTCTTACTGTCTTCCAACTGCTTCAGGCTGTAGGTCTCTCCGCGATCATCTTTTGCGTGATGCTTGAGGGTGTCCTGCGCCCAGCCCGGTAGCGCGCTGAACTGGTCGTAATCGGGCTCATAGTGGACAAAGTTTACCGCAAGCTCGCGCCGGATCAGCATCTCTTCAATGAAAGCGTCCTTACTGCCGTCGTTGGACTTTGCGTTGCGCACCGAATGCAAAATCCGCAGCGGGGAGATTTGTCCGAAGTGCAGGTATGGGCTGAGGTGCGAGACGTTGCGATTGACGATGTCGGCCCGCCCATCGCCGTACGCGTCGAGGGATTTTGTCAGAAAGGTTTTGAGTGTGGCTTCCGCCTGCTGCTGGCCCCCTTTGAGTGTGTCGATGGCGCCGACGGACATGTCGCACCCGAGCTCATCCACAAACGCGGAAACGTCGCCCAGCGTGCGGTCTTTGTCGTCTTTGAGGCCACGGGCGGCTTTTGCGATGGGGGTCGTGGCGGGAAGCGTGTCGAACTCACTGACCGCACGGTGGAGCTTCTTGCGGATGGTCCGCGCGGCGGTCTCCTTTTTGTCGGACGCCGCTTCCACGGGGACAACCACGTCGCCTTCGACCATTTCCACCAGACAGGGGGCGTCCTGGGCCAGTGCGCTGCGCCATTCACGCAGATGGCGCAGGTAGCCACGGTCGGTCACCACGACGGCGGCGTCCTTTGCCTCCTGGCAAGCCACGTCCGGCGGGTTGCCGAGGCGCAGCGCGAAGTGGCCACCGCGCGATGAGATCTCTGACGCCACATCCTTCAGCCCCTGGAGCATGAAGGTGTAGTGGCGC
>JBCDFB010000200.1:0-6017 GCA_039178655.1 Pseudomonadota bacterium
CCTGTGAGCACTCAGCTTTGCGAACGCGTGGAGGCGGCTGCGAGAGTAACGGGCGCGCGGTTTGAGCGCGGCGGCACATATCTTGCGATGGAGGGGCCGCAGTTTTCGTCGTTGGCGGAGTCTCAGCTTTACCGCACGTGGGGCGCTGACGTCATTGGGATGACCAACATGCCTGAGGCGAAGCTCGCCCGCGAGGCGGAAATTTCCTACGCCACTGTCGCCATGGTGACGGACTACGATTCCTGGCATCCCGACCATGGTGAGGTGGACATTACCGACATCCTCAAAACGCTGCACGACAATGCAGACGCTGCACGCGCGCTGGTGAGCGAACTTGCCCGTGCGATGCCAAGCTCACGCGGGCCGTGCCCCAGCGGCGCAGACACCGCTTTGGAGTTTGCCATCATCACCCAGCCCGACGCACGGGACCCTGAGCTCATGGCAAAGCTCGACGCCGTGGCCGGCCGCGTCTTGGGACCGCCGGCATGAGCCAGCTGGAAGATCTTGTGCGCGCCATTCCCGACTATCCAAAGCCCGGGATCATCTTTCGCGACGTCACGACGCTTTTTGGCGACCCGCATGGCATGAAAGAAGTGGTTGAGCGGATGGCAGCGCCCTTTGCCGACCAGAAGATCGACATGGTTGCCGGGATCGACGCGCGGGGCTTTATCCTGGGCGGCGCAGTTGCTGTCGCCATGGGCAAGGGCTTCGTGCCCATTCGCAAGCGCGGCAAGTTGCCGGCGAATGTCTACCGCCAAGAGTACCAGTTGGAATACGGCGTGGACGAGGTGGAGATCCATGTGGACGCCGTTCCTGCCGGCGCGCGGGTCCTTCTGGTGGACGACCTCATCGCCACGGGCGGCACGGCCGTTGCCGGTGTTCAGCTCATTGAGCGGGTGGGAGGATCGGTCCCAGTCGCGGCATTTGCCATTGATTTGCCTGATCTTGGGGGCGCAGAGGCGCTGCGCGGACGTGGCGTGGAGGTGTTTTCTGTCATGGCGTTCGCCGGGCATTGATGCGGCGGGTGCGCCCTTGGAGTGCCCAATCGCGGCCCGTTGACAAGGCTGTCGTGCGTCGGCGAGCGTGACGGGAACAGCAGGAGGCTGCCATGGTACCGGGCGAAATCATTACGCCGGATGGCGAGATCGAGCTCAATGCCGGTGCCGCCGCAGTCGATGTTGCTGTGGCGAACACTGGAGACCGTCCCATCCAAGTGGGCTCGCACTACCACTTTTACGAAACGAATGGCGCCCTGCGGTTTGACCGGGAGGCTGCCCGCGGCATGCGGCTTGACATTGCTGCGGGCTCGGCAACCCGGTTCGAGCCTGGACAGGAGCGCGTGGTACGGCTGATCCCGCTGTCGGGCGCGCGGATCGTCCACGGCTTCAACGCCAAGATCAAAGGACCCCTGGCTGGATAGGCGCGCGCGGATCGATGGCTTGGGCGGCGCCGCTGCCGCCCCGCGGTTGTTGTTGCCGGCCGGAAATCCGGTCGGCTCGCCTGTCAAAGCATCGCGATCAGTCTGCACGGGCCGCCGGTGCCGCCGGCGTGCTTCGGTGCGCCGACAAACAAAGTCGCGCCGGTGGCGGGCAGTTCGGAAAGGTTTGCCATGTTTTCCACCGCCCAGCGATTGGCGGGCAGCCACTCATAGTGGGTTACGAAGTCTGCTGATTGGCCAAAGTCGATGGACAGAGTATCCACCCCGACGCCCAATACTTCCGCCTCTTCAAGCAGCATCTTCACAGCTTCCACATGGAAGCCCGGAAAGTGCATTGTGCCGGTATCGTCCGCGTTGCGGAACCCCGGTGTGCCCATGCGTTTCTGCCATCCGGAATTCTGCGCAACGCAAGCACCCTGGGGAATCGGCCCGTGGGTTGCGATCCATGCCTTGAGATCGTCCGGGGTCAGCTGGGCGTCCGCATTGGCGTCGGCTTTTTCTTGGATATCAACAACAACGAGGGGGACGATCAATGTCTCGACCGGCACTTCGTCGATGGATGCGCCGTCTTCGGTGAAATGAAGCGGCGCGTCGATGTGGGTTCCCACGTGTTCACCGACACGCAAGTTCTTCAGGTTGTAGCCGTTGTCGGCAAAGTTGAAGACATCTTCGGCAAAGAACTGCGGGTCGCCGCTATAGCTGGGGAAGTCGTTGGTGAGGGTGTAGGTAAGGTCAACCGCGCGGGTTGCGGGCTGGGCCAGAACTGCGCGCGGGCCCAAAGCGGCCGTTGCAGCGATCGCAGCCCCAGCTGCTGCAGTGCCGCGGAACAGGCTGCGGCGGCTGACCGCCTTTGCCTTCACATATTCCATGATGAGCGGATGGCACATGGGAAACTCCCTTCGATCGGCGGAGCGATCCTAAACGTCATTCTGGGAACAATAGAAGTTGGAGGGTAGGCGCGGTTGGCGGACGGCGCAACGCACCGGGCGGCCCAAAACACTCCGGGCCGGCACGGTGCGGATGGGCGCTCCGCCCATCGAGCCAGCGCCTCACCTTCGGCGGGCTTCCCCGCTGCGCTCCCTGCCGTGCAGCAAATGGAGCAGAGCGCGTGACATCCGCAAACCGCAGCAACCAGAAGGTCAGCAGCTTGCCGCTCAAATCAACCGCGGTGTACTGCATCGCTCAAAAAAGATGCCGGACCGCGAAAACGATCCGGCAATACACCAGCAATAGACCCGTCAAAAGTATCGCAATATGCTTCAAAGCATCTTGGTGCAGCAGATACGTTATGATTTTTGCTGCTGATGACATGTAGCTTGATACGCCCACATTTTGCAATCTTTTGTGCAAAAATTTGGCGGGAATAGCCCGATAGTGTGATCCCGCGCACACTATAGTTTTTGCGTTTCTTTGAGTGCGTGAAGCGTTCGAAGATCTCTATCGTTGCGACGGGTGGGGCACGACGCGTTTGCGCCTCGGGCGATGGCGTCACAGTATGCGGGCGCTGCCCTGAGGAGTTTGCCTATGCCCGCCAAGATCGCCCGGCGCGACTATGCCGCAATGTTCGGCCCCACCGTGGGCGACAAGGTGAGGCTCGCCGATACCGAGCTTTTCGTTGAAGTGGAGCGTGACCACACAGTCTACGGCGAAGAGGTCAAGTTCGGCGGCGGCAAGGTCATCCGCGACGGGATGGGTCAGAGCCAGGCGACACGGGCCGATGGCGCGGTGGATACCGTCATCACCAACGCGTTGATTGTGGATTGGACAGGCATCATCAAGGCGGACGTCGGCCTGAAGGATGGGCGGATCCACAAAATCGGGAAAGCCGGCAATCCTGACACGCAGCCTGGCGTCGACATTGTGGTGGGCCCGGGCACCGAGGCCATTGCCGGCGAAGGCAAGATCCTGACCGCCGGCATTATCGACAGCCACATCCATTTCATCTGCCCGCAGCAGATCGACGAGGCTTTGGCCTCCGGCGTCACCACCATGATTGGCGGCGGGACCGGCCCCGCGACGGGCACCAACGCAACCACCTGCACGCCGGGCCCATGGCACATTGCTCGGATGATCCAGGCCGCCGACGCCTTCCCCATGAACCTTGGCTTTGCCGGCAAGGGCAACGCATCGCTCCCCGCCGCGTTGCACGAGCAAGTCTCCGGCGGTGCCATGGCGCTGAAGCTGCATGAGGACTGGGGGACGACGCCCAGCGCCATCGACACCTGCCTCACCGTCGCCGACGAGACCGACGTTCAGGTGATGATCCACACCGATACTTTGAACGAGTCCGGCTTCGTGGAAGACACGATTGCAGCGTTCAAAGGAAGGACGATCCACGCCTTCCATACCGAAGGCGCCGGTGGGGGCCACGCGCCGGACATCATCAAGGTGGCTGGGCTCCCCAACGTGATCCCTTCGTCCACCAATCCGACGCGGCCCTACACTGTGAACACCATCGAAGAGCATTTGGACATGCTGATGGTGTGCCACCACCTCGACAAATCGATCCCGGAAGACATTGCCTTCGCCGAGAGCCGTATCCGCAAGGAAACCATCGCGGCGGAAGACATTCTTCACGATATCGGCGCCTTCTCCATCATTGCGTCCGATAGCCAGGCCATGGGGCGGGTGGGGGAGGTGCTGTCGCGCACCATTCAGACCGCGCATAAGATGAAGGTGCAGCGGGGCAGCCTGCCGGAGGACGGCGGCGGAAACGACAATTTCCGGGTCCGCCGCTACATGGCGAAGGTCACCATCAACCCCGCCATCGCCCATGGCGTCTCAAACCACGTGGGTTCGGTGGAGGAGGGCAAGCGGGCCGACCTTTGCCTCTGGTCGCCGGCCTTTTTCGGGGTGAAGCCCGATCTTGTGCTGATCGGCGGCACCATTGCTGCGGCGCAGATGGGTGACCCCAATGCGTCCATCCCGACACCGCAGCCGGTCCACATGCGCCCTCAGTTCGGCGCCTTCGGTGCATCCTTGTCGGCCTCCTCGGTCACTTTCATTTCCAAGGCTGCGGCGCGGGTGGACTACGGGTCGTTCAAAGAGACCGTTGCTGTTGAGGGCTGCCGGGGCATCGGCAAGGCTGACATGAAGCTCAACGACGCCACGCCGCAGATCGAGGTGGACCCGGAGACCTACCGCGTGACCGCCGATGGCGAGCATTTGACTTGCGAGCCCGCCGATGTGCTTCCTTTGGCGCAGCGTTATTTCTTGTACTGACCGGGGCGCCTACTGCGAAAAGTCGCGCTTGCAAACCACCTGAACTTCATCGGGCGCCATCCCTACGCTACCACCGTAGAGTTCGCGGTCGAGCACGGAGAGCGTGATTGTCGTGCTGCGCTGCGGCTCAGGCAGAGCCCTGGCGATGTCGCGATTGCGGCCCTCTGGACGGAACGTCACTCCCGCGACCGTAATGGACTCCAGTTGGAAGGTGCTGTTCTCGTTACGCAATTGATCGCCGCGCAAAGTCCATGGTCCTGTGGCGACGGCCGTGAACGCCATGTCGATCCCGTCCCATTCAAAAATGCTCGTAAAGCGCGAGCGGCTCATTCCGCTCTGGTGATACTCGACGGTCTCTTGAGCTTCGTAAGAATCGCTCGTGTAAGCGCAGCGCCAGGTGCCGCGCAAATGCGAGGAGTCGAACGACTGGGCGGCGACCGGCACCGCTGCGACGACGCTCATCATGACCGTGGTGACAAGGGTTTTCATTGTATTCTCAATGGCTTCGTGAAATCGGAGGATCAACTTGGGGGCAGAATGTGTCTGCGATGACCGGGACACGCCATATCGGCGTGGAGGCCATGGACCTCAAGGGCCGTTCCATCCGGGCGAGCAATGGGCCCTAATGGCGCGCGCGGCAGTCACTGGCCGCCTGTGCAAACCCCCTGATGATAGGCGAGAAAGAATGACTGACAGGATCAATCCCCCAGAACTCTATAACAGCACCGAGTTCGGTTTTTCCCACGCGAGCGCTTCCACAGGCGGGCGGACGATCCACTGTGCCGGCCAGGTGGCGTGGGATAAGGACCGCAACTGTGTGGGGGCCGGAGACATTGCCGCCCAGACGCGACAGGCGCTCCAAAACCTCAAATCTGTACTTGCAGCGGCTGGCGCGACGCCGGCGCACGTCGTTCGCATTAGAACGTACGTGGTCAACCACTCACCGGAAAAACTCGCCCCGGTCAGCGAAGCGCTGATGGAGTTTTGGGGCGATGTGACACCGGCACCCAATACCTGGATCGGCGTTCAGGCTTTGGCGCTTCCTGACTTCATGGTGGAGATCGAGGCCACCGCCGTCGTCGATTAGATGGAGACGGCGCTAAACCCGGGCAGCGCCTGCAGAGAGCGTGGCGAGCTTGGCATAGGCGATTTCCGGGTCGACGGCGCCAAAGCCCGCAAAGGTGCCGAAGCCGCAATCGGTCCCGGCGATCACGCGCTCACGGCCGACAATTTGAACGAAGCGCTCGATCCGCTCAGCCACCAAGGCCGGATGCTCGACAAAGTTCGTGGTCGTGTCGATCACGCCCGGGATGAGAACCTTGTCGCCCGGAATGTCGGCCTTGCGTTCGGCAAAAAC
>JBCDFB010000201.1:0-5948 GCA_039178655.1 Pseudomonadota bacterium
CTGCCATGCCCCGAGCCCGCCTTGCGGCAAAAGCAGGAGCTTCGACGCCGGGTGCGCAGTGAATGTCACGCTGGCGAGCCCTTCAGGCGGAACGCAGGAGAGAGCATCAGCGGCAAGGGGCGGAGCATCCGCGGCATGGGTTGCCTGCAGCCGCGCATACTCCAACGCAGCCACCTCTGGAACGAACGGATAACCCTTCAGGCCAGGCAGCCAGCTCAGGAACGCGGGAAAATCTTCGCCGTAGCGGAAGATCATCGGCGAGCTGGGGCGGTTGTCCTGGGCAAAGGCCACCGCTGCGGCGCCGAAGAAATCCTCTCCCATCAGCTTTCGCGTGGTGGAGAAGGTCGCCGAAAGCGCGTCGCGAAGCGAAACGATGACGTTATTTCGGTAGATCCGGAAGCGGTCCTGCGCGGGGCGGCCGCGGCCGTTGTGCACGGCCGAAATATTCGCGCCCTGCTTGTTCAGCGCCTGCGCGATGCTGTGTTGCCGCGCCGGCGCTGAACCCTCGGACGTGTCAGGCGGCATCGGCCTGGAGCGTTGCAGCCATGACGGTGTCCGCCCGCTCTGCTTCGGCTGCGAGGACGGCAAACTCCGGGACATCATTATCCCATTCAATCAGCGTGGGGATCGGCCGGCCGGCTTGGGCGATGACCGTCTCGTAAAGGGTCCAGACGGGGGGCGCCACCGGACGGTCATGGGAGTCGATCAGGACCGTGTCGCCAGCGTCGTCGGCATCCTCTGCATGGCCGGCCAGATGCACCTCGCCGACCGCGTGGAGCGGGAAGGAGGCAATATACTCAAACGCGGTGGTCCCAAGATTAACGGCAGACACATGGACGTTGTTCACATCCAGGATCAGTCCACAGCCGGTATTGTCGACAATCCGGCGGATGAACTCGATTTCGTCCATCGTGGTTTCATCGAACGCCAAGTAGTTCGACGGGTTCTCCAGGAGCATCTGGCGGCCGAGGGTCTGCTGCACCTGGTCGATGTGGGCTGAGACCTGGGCAAGGGTGCGTTCCGTATAGGGAAGCGGCAGCAGATCATTGAAGTATTCGCCGCCGTGGGACGACCAAGCGAGGTGTTCTGAAACAAGGCCGGGGTTTACCCGCTCAGCCACTGCCTTCAGGCGCATCAGATGAGCTTTGTCCAATGGCCCGTCAGCACCGATGGAAAGACCGACCCCGTGGAGCGACACGGGAAGCTGTTCGCGCACCTCGGCGAGCATTTTGTGGGCCGGACCACCGTCACCCATGAAGTTTTCGGCGTGGATTTCCACAAAGCCGATACGTGCCGGGTCCGCCAGAATGTCAGCCGTGTGCTGTAGCTTAAAGCCCACGCCCGCACGGGCCGGAATGTGAGGCGGCAGGGCAAACGATTTGGCGGTCATGGCGTTCACCTCGGCGGTGAGGGCGTTTGATGCGTTCGACGGTCAAGTGACCGCGGCGCGCCCAAAAAGGCAGCGCCGCGGCAGGACGTCAGCCTACGCGGAGGGCAGATCGCGCTCAAGCGGCGTCAGCGAACCGGTGCGCGCAGCGCCGTCAGCCAGTTCGGGCAGCTTGAACTTTGCATCGGTCGCGGTGGACGAATACTCGGTGCAGGTGCCAGCGGGCACAAGCGTCCAAGCGTTGCCCTGATAGTCGATCGTGGAAGTGCCTGCACAGGTGGTGCCGGGGCCTGCGGCACAGTCGTTGTCGCCAGCTTTGGAAATGCCGTAGCACTTCTCGTTGGCGGCTTGGGCCGGGATGGTGGCCATGGAGGTCGCGGCGGCAACAGCGCCCGCGAGAGCGGCAATGGAAAGGGTCTTGTGCATCAAAAAGCTCCGTTTGCGATCGGCGTCAGCGCCGATTTGCAGGTAATCGGCAACCGCCTCACCGTACAATAAACACTGTGTGTGAAGGATGTCATTGCGCCTGCGGGTGACCAGTTGGTCCACACTCGCGGCTGTGAACACGGGGCGCAAAGACTGCAATTAACGTCTATCGCCCAAGCACACTTTTTCATCAGTGACGAAATTCTCACCATGATGAGGGTCGAATACACTGACTTTGACAAGTTCGCACCAGCGCCCGCGGTCAGGCTTGAAAGCATTCACCCGCGTATCAGTGATGCGGGCCATCTCGACGGTCTTTACCGAATGTGTGCTCGCATCAGCGCTCGGCGTGACGGCGGCTATGGGCTGCAGCGCCGACATCGCCAACATGCCGGCAGCAGCAAAAACTATGATAGCAGCGCAAGCGCCCCTGAGCGATGGGAACATGTGACCTCCGGGGCCCTTGGCGGCCGGCCCGTCTGCCGCCGCCTGGAGCGTTGAAGTGGGGTCCTCGCCGCAAATCCCCAATGCGCCGCGCTTTCAACAACTGTTGACGGTACAAGAAGCACTTGTGGCCACACTTTCGAGGGCATCTTTTGGAACGCGCGACCGGGACAGCCCCATTGCTAAGTGATGTGAAAGAGCCGCCGGAAGCCTCGGCGGACGAGAGCGACGCCCTGCACGAGCCATCGCAGCGCCGCGTCGTGCGCTCCTTCCGCGGCCGGCGCGTTGTGGTCCACGGCGATCGCGATGATCCTTACTTTCAGCGGATCACCCATGCCGTCAGGCGTGCGCAGGCGTTGGAAAATCTGCTGCGACAGCTTCCACGAAAGGAAGGTGTCGCGCTGGACGTCGGCGCGAACCTTGGAATCACCTCACTGGCGATGGCCCGCGCCTGCGAAGGCCCGGTCTACGCCGTGGAACCCCACCGCAGGACGTTTGCTTATTTGCGCCAAACGCTGAAAGCCAACAGTGCCGACAGGGTCACCGCGATGAACCTTGCCCTGTCGGATCGCACTGGCCCGGTGCAGCTGTTTGCCGACAATAATTTAAGCGCAAGCCATCTCGTGCACGAAAAGACCCTCGCTCGAACGCCAACTGAAAGCGCATGGGCAACAACCATTGATGCGCTTGTGGCCGATCCACAGTGTCCTGTCGCCTTCATCAAGATCGACGCGGAGGGCGCTGAGCCGGCAATCCTCTCAGGTGCTGAACACACCTTGCACCGCGACAGGCCGTCGGTGTTCGTTGAGTACAACGCCTTTACTCTGATGGCGGTGATGAACGTCAACCCGCGCGACTTCCTGGAGCGGCTTCTGGCGACGTTCCCTTATGTCTACCGGTTTCAAAAAAGGCGGGCCTTCATCGTTCGCCCGGGCGTTGAAGCGCTGTCTTTTCTTCATGACGTGCTGACGCAAAAGCGCGCCTGCGATGATCTTTTGGGAACGTTCGATCCGCTTTGACCCGTCGGTCTGTCGCGTGTGATGCCGATGGCGCAGGCTGCTGTTGCGCCAGAAGTCAGCAATCCACAAGGCCATCGGACAGCGCGGCATGGCGCGCATCGCAATTGCTCCCGCACCACCTAATATAGATCGGGTGAGCCAACACACGTCATCGTACAACAAAGCCCTACCAAGAGCCGACCACAAACCCACCGCGCGGATACGGCATGTGGACGTGGAGAGCCTTGGGCCGGAGCCGTTTGAACCCCTTTTTGCTCCGGCAGAAAGGATTGTTGATCCGTTCCAAAGCTACACGCGGCCCAGCCCGCCGGGCGACCTCGTTGCATTCATGTCATGGGCGCTTCGCGATTTGCGCTGGCCAGTCATCGCCTTTGGTGTAGCGGCCCTCGTCTTCGGCGCGGCAGAAGCGGCGACGTTCTATTTGATCGGCGGAATGGTCGACAGGGCGGTGGCGGCTGGGCCGGCGGACTTCTTTGCAGCGGAATGGCCGTTCATTGTCGGCCTTGTGGTGCTCATCGTCGCGCTCAAGCCGGCCGCGCAGCTCGCCCAGGGTGCGCTCATGTCCCTCGCGGTTGCGCCTGGCATCTATCACATGACGCTGTGGCGGCTGCACCGGCACACGCTCGGCCAATCCATGCGCTATTTCGAGGAGGACTTTGCCGGGCGCATCAGCCAGAAGCAGCTGCAGACATCCATGGCGCTGGCAACGGTGGTGACGGACACCCTCTCCGGGCTTGGAATGCTGGCCGCCTACCTCATCGCCATGGCGGTGCTGTTGGCCGCTGCCGAGCCTTGGCTCGCGGTGCTGGTTGCGGTTTGGACGGTCGCGTTTAGCGCGGCGATCAAGTGGAGCGTGCCTCGGGTGCGTGCCCGCGCCCAAGCGCGTGCCGCCGCGAAGGCGACTGTGACCGGCCAGCTGGTGGACAGCCTGAGCCACATGAAGACGGTGAAGCTTTTCGCCCACGCGCAGCGGGAGGAAGATGCGGCCCGCACGGCCATCACCGACCTCAGGACCAAAGCGCTCGCATTCGGCCACTCCCTGATGTCGATGCGCGTCATGCTGGCCATCATCAACGCGACCCTGACGCTCTCGATGATCTTTGGTGCGCTTTATTTCTGGTCGGTGGGCGATGCCACCATCGGCGTCGTGGCCATGGCGTCTATGATGACGCTGCGCCTCACTGCCATGAGCAATTGGATGGCCCAGTCCGCGCTTAGTATCTTCGGTGAGCTCGGCACAATTGAAGACGGGGCAATGAGTTTGTCGCCACCCCATGAGGTGGTTGACCGGGAGGGTGCGGTCCCACTCTCCAATCCAGCAGGGCCGGTGCGCTTTGACAACGTCGTCTTCCGTTACGGCAATGCCGAGGGCGGTTTGAACGGCCTGTCCTTCACCGTCTCGCCCGGGGAGAAGGTGGGATTGGTGGGGCGCTCCGGCGCTGGCAAGTCCACCACCGTCGCAACGCTGTTGCGCCTTTATGACCGGGAAGGCGGCATGGTGACCATCGGCGGTGATGATGTGGAGGCCGTCACCCAGGACAGCCTGCGAAGAGCCATCGCAACGGTGACCCAGGAAACCGCCATCTTCAATCGTTCAGCGCTGGACAACGTCCGCTATGGCCGGCCTGACGCCAGCGAGGATGCGGTGCACGAGGCGGCTCGCCGGGCGCGCGCACATGACTTTATCCTCGGCCTGTCGGACGCCAAAGGGCGCAAAGGCTACAGCGCTCACCTTGGCGAGCGGGGCGTAAAGCTTTCTGGCGGCCAGCGGCAGCGCATAGCCCTTGCGCGGGCTATTTTGAAGGACGCCCCCATCCTGGTGCTCGATGAGGCGACCTCTGCATTGGACTCTGAGGTGGAAGCGCAGATCCAGTCGGCGTTCACAGAAGTGATGCAAGGAAAGACGGTGATCGCCATTGCCCACCGCCTGTCAACCATCGCCGCGATGGACCGCATCGTGGTGCTTGATCAGGGGCGCGTGGTGGAGGAAGGGCCGCACCACCAGCTCTTGGCGCGCGGCGGCATCTACGCCGATTTGTGGTCGCGCCAGTCCGGCGGGTTCCTTGCCGACCGGGCCGCTTAGCCCGTCACGGTAGCGGCGGCCCAAGGTCGCCCGCTTGCGCGTAGGCAGAGCGCAGCCGAAAAGGTGTCGACACCCAACTCCACAAACGGACCCGCACACCTATGCGCGCAGATCTTATCCAGCTGATTGTTCGGGCGGTCGTTCTCACTTGTGTCTTCGCGGCGCCGGCAACCGTTGCGGCCGATGACGGCCCGGCGCGTACCGCCATCGTGTCCGCCTTTGAACCTGAGTGGCGCGCGCTCACGGCCGCGGTGGAGAGCCCCGCGCGCGACATGGTGAACGGCGTTGAATTCGTCACCGGCACCCTTGAGGGGGAGCCGGTTGTCCTGTTCCTATCGGGCATCGGCATGGTGAACGCGGCCATGACCACCCAGCTCGCCCTTGAGCGCTACAAGGTCTCCCGCATTGTGGTCTCAGGTGTTGCGGGCGGCGTGGATCCGGCACGCAACATCGGCGATGTGGTGATTGCCGAGCGCTGGGGGAGCTACCTTTACATGGTCCTCGCCCGGCAAACGGCGGATGGCTACGCGGTCCCGCCTTTCTTCGGTCGCCCGTTTGCCAACTTCGACATGATGTTTCCGCAGGAGGC
>JBCDFB010000202.1:0-5945 GCA_039178655.1 Pseudomonadota bacterium
ATGGCATCGTCCACGGTGGGCTCGGCCACGTCGATCTTCTGGAAGCGGCGCACCAACGCCCGATCCTTTTCAAAGAACTGGCGGTACTCTTTGTAGGTGGTCGAGCCGATGCATTTCACCGCGCCGGAGGAGAGGGCGGGTTTTAAAAGGTTGGAGGCGTCCATCGCACCGCCGGACGTTGCCCCCGCGCCGATCACCGTGTGGATCTCGTCGATGAACATGATGGCGCCGGGGAACTCCTCCACCTCCTTCACCACCTGTTTCAGCCGCTCCTCAAAGTCGCCGCGGTAGCGTGTGCCGGCAAGGAGCGCACCCATGTCGAGCGCGAAGATGGTGCAGTCGGAAAGGACCTCAGGCACGGAGCCTTCAATGATCCGCTTGGCGAGCCCCTCGGCAATAGCGGTCTTGCCCACGCCCGGATCGCCCACGAAGAGCGGGTTGTTCTTTTGGCGGCGGCACAGAACCTGGATCGTCCGGCGCACCTCTGCGTCGCGGCCGATGAGAGGGTCCACTTTGCCCTTTCGCGCCTTGTCGTTGAGGTTGACGCAGTAGGCCTCCAGCGCATCCGTCTTGCGCTTGGGCCCGCCGTCGGTCTCGTCCGCCGTCTCCTCTTCGCCGTCGCGCATACGCGCCTCGCCCGCGCCGGCGCGCTTGGCGATCCCGTGGGATATGTAGTTGACCGCGTCATAGCGGGTCATTTCCTGCTCTTGCAGGAAGTAGGCAGCGTGGCTCTCGCGCTCGGCAAAGATGGCGACAAGCACGTTGGCCCCGGTCACCTCCTCCCGGCCGGAGGACTGGACGTGGATCACCGCGCGCTGGATCACCCTTTGGAAACTGGCTGTGGGCTTGGAATCGTCGTCGCTGTCGATGACTAGGTTGTCGAGCTCGGCGTCGATGTATTCTGCAAGATCGCGGCGCAGACGTTCCAGGTCGACGTTGCAGGCCTTCATGACCGCCGCCGCGTCCTGGTCATCCACCAGCGCGAGGAGGAGGTGTTCGAGCGTCGCATACTCCTGGCGACGTTCGTTAGCGGCGGCGAGCGCCTGGTGTAGAGCCTTCTCGAGGCTACGGGAGAATGACGGCATTCTCGCTCCTCACTTCTTCTCCATCACACACTGGAGAGGATGCTGGTGCTTTCGGGCAAAGTCCATCACCTGCGTCACCTTCGTCTCCGCCACCTCGTAGGTGTAGACGCCGCACTCGCCGACGCCGTGGTGGTGGACATGAAGCATAACGCGGGTGGCTTCCTCGCGCGTCTTCTGGAAAAAGCGCTCCAGAACATGCACGACGAATTCCATCGGCGTGTAGTCGTCGTTCAGCAGCAAAACCCGGTACATGTTCGGCCGCTTGGTAGCCGGCTTGGTCCGGGTGATGACAAGGGTGCCGGCGTCGCCGCCGTCGCGATCATCATCATCGCCACGGTCCGCGTCGCTGGCTTTGATGCGCAGGCCCCAAAGGTCCCGCGCAGTCAATCGCGCGCCAGAACTCTGCGCCGCGGCGGCGGCGCGCAAAACGTCTGCAACGCGCGGAAGGCTCGTCATCATCGCCATCCTGGGGGTTCGTTCACCTCGCTGCACACGGCCACTGGCGGCCGCAGGCGCTCATAAGCCCCGTTGATGAATGTTAAGCCATCGCACGCGCGACGCAACGGGGTATCGCGGACTGCCTCGCCGCACGTCGATGCGTCGCTGCGAGCCATCCCATCACTTGAGTGCTGATGAAGGCGAACACAACCCACCCTCGGGCCCGACGCTTCAGCCGGGCGCATACCGCTCCCGGAAGCGCAAAAGCGCTTCCACGTACCGCTCAACGGGCTCAGCGCTGTCACAGGCCTCGGCAAGCTCAACAACGCGCAATGCGCCGTGGCAGTCCACCACACGCTGAAGGTCCACCGCGCGCCCGGTCAGCGCGCTGTAAAGCCGCACAATCCGTGCCGTCAGCGAAAGGCTGACAAACATCGGATAGGACAAATCCCTGTGAAGCGGCCCGATCCCAGCCCCGGCAAAATCGAACAGGCCGTGCAGTCGCCCCGCGCCGGGGTCGAAGGCCATGTTCCAACCGTGCGTATCAAATTGCCCGAATACGTCTTCGTCGGCGCCGTGCGCTGCATGCCGCGACAACACCCATTGCGCCGCTGTGGCCACGTCCGGCGCCACATGTGGGGTGATGGAGGCCATGAGCGCGGCGGCGTCGGGCCAAGCCCGCACCGTGCTGGCAGCAACCGCGCCTGCTGACGTGATGTCGATGCCATGCGCGCCGGCGTAAAACGCTGCCAGATCTTCAGCCAAGCCCTCCCGCTCCCCTTCGGTGAGCCGTGCATACTCATCAGGATTCACCGGCGACCCCTTAACCTTGCGGTGGAGGCTCATCACCGGCGGACCATCAAACACCTCCATGAACGGCAGTGTGAGGTCCGTCTGCGGCCTGATGAGATCAAGTGCCATCGGCTCGCGCCGCAGCCTCTCCTGCGCACCCGGGTGGTGCGGAAACTTGAAGATCCACTCCCCCGCCACCTCGATGGCGAGGCAATCCCACCCGTCAGCCCGCAGCGTGAGGTCAGCATCGGCAAGATCGGGGCGTGCTGCGCGGATGGCGCCGCGATGGGCGGCGGTGATGACCGCCCGATCGCCAAGCTCAGGCATTCCGAAAAGACACACTCACACTCAGAAACGGTGAATGATTCGGTTGTGCCCTTGCAGGAAACCTTTCAGCAAGCTTAAGGCAAGGCGTGATGCGTAAAGCGGTTTTCAACCATGACGGTTCAGGCGCGGTGAACGCCTGTGGGTGTGTGTATGGGCGCATATTTGTCCCCGAACCGTCAGTGCCGGCGACAATGACGTCGCTGCCGAAGTGCTGAAGGACCGTATGCACGCTCATCTCCTGTCATCGCGCGCAATGCTCCGCGCTGCGATTGCCGTCACCGCCTGCCTCTTCACCTTCGCCCTCACCGGCGCCCCTGCCAAGGCCAATCCCAAGTACGCCGGCATCGTCGTGGACGTCTTGTCCGGCAAAACGCTGTACGCCGACAATGCGGACAAACGCCGGCACCCCGCATCCCTCACCAAGGTGATGACCGTCTACATCATGTTCGAGGAGATTGCGGCGGGCCGCATGAAGTTTGGCACCAGGATGCGCGTGTCCAAGCGGGCCGACGGGCGCGCATGCTCCTGCGCCGGCGTTAAGGCAGGCTCGACCATCGCCGCGCGCGACGCCATCAAGGCCCTCGTCACCAAGTCGGCCAACGATGTGGCGACGGTGGTTGCCGAGCACATCTCAGGCACCGAAGCCGCGTTCGCCCGCCGCATGACAAAAACAGCGCGCAGGCTCGGCATGAAGTCCACCACCTTCAAAAATGCCAGTGGCCTGCCTAACGCTGCCCAGGTGACAACGGCGCGGGACATGGCGCGCCTCGGCATCGCCATCCAGCGGGACTTTGCGCAGTGGTACGGCGTGTTTCAGACGCGCTCTTTCACCTTCGGCAAAAAGCGCTTCCGCAACCACAACCGCCTGCTCGGCCGGGTGCAGGGTGTGGACGGGATCAAGACCGGCTTCATCCGGGCATCCGGCTTCAACCTCATCACGTCGGTCCGGCGGGACAAACGCCACGTTGTTGCCGTCGTCATGGGCGGGCGCACCGGCAAGCGGCGTAACGCCCACATGACCAACCTCATCGGCCGGTATCTGCCCAAAGCCTCCCGCGGGAAGCCGAGCGTGGTGATGGCCTACAGCGATGCGGACGCACCGCCCATGCCGCGCGCCAACCCGCGCCCGCGCGTCCTCCTCGCCGCGGTCCAACCCAACACGCAAAATGCCGGCCCATCCGCCATCGTCAGCGCCGGGCAAGACGATCCCATCGCCGGCAAGCTGATGGCCTTTGCGGCGCAGGCCCGGCCGACCGCAGACGCTTTTGAAGGGTTTGACACGCTCCGCTCGGTCATCGCGGAAGCCTCCGCGGCCGGCGTGACGGCGCCCGTCCGCGCTTTGCCGAGCACCGTCGAATTGGCAGGCGCAACCCGCAGCCTGACGCCGCCGCAGCCGCGCCCGCAAGATCTCAAAACCCAGTCTGACAGGCGCATCGACGGCGCCTTCGCAGCATTGGTTGACACCCCGCCCCAGGGGACGTTGGACAGCGACGCCCTTACCCGCGCCATTTTGCGCGCAGGCGCACAGAACACTTCTGCGCGCCTTCGCCCGCCCTCGCCGCGGGAAGAAGCGCAATTGCAGTCCGGCTCAGCCTGGCAAATCCAACTCGGCGCCGTGGATAGCCGCAGCGAAGCTGACGCCCTCCTGTCCGATGCTGCGAGTGAGGTGCCCGAGGTACGCTCCAAGGATCGCGTCACAGTGGCCGTCGCCACAGATGGGGGCACGCTGTACCGGGCGCGTTTCGGCGGTTTTGCATCCCAGCGTGACGCAAGGGCGGCATGCAAACGGTTCGCTAACCACGATCGGCCATGTTGGGCCGTGTCAATGTAACGGCGCGCCAGCAACCCGGATGACCCCGGCGCAGCGCGCCAGGTGTAAAGTGTTGGGTTGCGTCACATGGGTTCAGCGTTTCCGCAGAAGGACATCCTTCGCTTCGTTCAACTTGGCCGCAAAGAAGGTGCTCCCCCCTTGGTCGGGATGCATCTGCTTCATCAGGCGGCGGTGGCTTGCGCGGATCTCCGCTTCGCTGGCACCGGGCTGAAGCCCCAAAACCTCGTAGGCGTCCTTCTCGGTCATGGCCCCGCCGCCGACCGAGCCGCCCGCGCCGCGCGCCCCGCCGTCGCCGTCCATATCGACGTCTTCACGCCATTCGGGCGCCCTGCGGTCGAGGTAAGCTTCGACGAGGAGCCGGCTCTCTGAACAGTCGGCGCAGTCCGCATAAACCGAGAGCACATCACTGACGGACAGCTCCGAGAAGCGCTGGCCCTCGAACTGACCGGCAAGCACCTCAATGTCCATGTCGCCGGTGTCGTGATCCAGCGTTGCTTCAAGGCGGGCCGTGCGCACGGTGGATTGCTGACCCGGCCGCGGGTTGGCCGAGCGATGGCCGAAGCCGCCAAACCCGCCCATCCCACCCACCGGCCGGTTTGCAGCGAGGCGGCCGAGCCCCGCCATCAGCAGCGTGCCCCCCAAAAACACCTGCCCGCGCATGAGGAGCAGCGCCCCCACCAGCATCAGCGCAACGCTGCCGCCGGAGCGGATCATCTTGGCAATCCGCGCAGGGTTCGCGTTCACGAACCAGCGGCCCGCGGCAATGGCACCCACAAACAACACCACCCCCGCCACAAGCGGCAGGAGCAGAACCAGCGCCATCAATTGAGCTTCTCCAAAAGCAGCCGCGCGCCCCGGTCACCGCCCTTGCTGCGATCGCTCAGCGCCTTGCGCCCGCCAGCGGCATAGACCGCAACGGCCTTCAACAGCTTGGAAAGTTCTGCGCTCGCGCTGCCGTCGAACGACAAATGCGCCCCGCCGGAAAGGCGCGCCATTTCCCTGAATGCGGTGGTGGCCGCCGGGTCGCCGCGCTCCTGGAAGATAAAGAGCGGCACTTTCTTCAGCCCCAGCTCCCCGGCGCGATTGCACAACACATCCACGTTCTCTTCCATCGCATCGCCAATGTAGACGATGGCTTGGATAGGCTCGCGCCGTGTCTCTTCTAAGGCGCGCGCCAACACTTTGGCGATCTGCGTGAGCCCGCCGCGGCAATCGATCCGGCTCATCAGGCGGCCCAGAGCATTGCCGTCCGACAGCCACTTGGTGGCACGGCATTCGCCAAACCCGCGGAAATAGACGAGCTGCATGTCGAGCCCGCCCACGGACGCGGCCTCTTGAAACATCTCAGCCTGGATGTTGCAGGCCCTATCCCAGGTGGGTTGCCGGCTCATGGTGGCGTCGAGCGCAAACATCAAACGCCCGCGCCGCCCACCCCGCGCAGCCGGAATTGCCGCCGCCCGCGCAAGGAACGC
>JBCDFB010000203.1:0-5940 GCA_039178655.1 Pseudomonadota bacterium
GCACAAACTTCTTCGTGGCGTTCATGTACTCGCGAATGCCGGGGAAGCGTTCAAAGTACTTCTTGATGTAGGCTGAGGCCTCGCTCTGCGGGATGGACAGCTGGTTGGCAAGGCCAAACGCAGAGATGCCGTAGATGATGCCGAAATTGATGGCTTTTGCGCGTCGGCGCACCGAGGGGTCCATGCCTTCAACCGGGACGCCGAACATCTCACTCGCCGTCATGGCGTGGATGTCGAGCCCCTCCGCAAACGCCTGTTTAAGCTGAGGAATATCCGCGATATGCGCCAAAACGCGCAGCTCAATCTGCCCGTAGTCCGCCGCAATCAGCCGCTTGCCTTCCGCCGCCACGAAGGCTGTGCGGATTTTGCGTCCCTCTTCGGTGCGAATGGGAATGTTTTGAACGTTCGGCTCGGTGGAAGAGAGACGGCCCGTGGTGGTTGAGGCCATGGAAAACGTCGTATGCACCCGCCCCGTGTCCGGGTTGATGTCTTCCTGCAGGGCGTCGGTGTAGGTGTTTTTCAGCTTGGTGAGCTGGCGCCATTCCAAAAGCTTTACAGGGAGCGGATAACCCTCCGCCGCCAGGTCGTCGAGCACCTGCGCGCCGGTGGACCAGGCACCGGTCTTGGTCTTCTTGCCGCCTGGGTAGCCGAGCTTGTCGAACAGGATTTCCGAGAGCTGCTTGGTGGAGCCGATGTTGAATTTCTCGCCGGCCAGCGCGTAAATTTCATCCTCAATGCGCGCCAATGTCTGCGAGAAATCGCCTGACATGCGCGACAGCACCTGCCGGTCGACGGTGATGCCCGCCTCCTCCATCCGGGCAAGCACGGGGACCAGCGGGCGCTCCAGCGTCTCATAAACCCGCACCACGCGCTTGGCGCCGACGCGTGCCTGCAACAGCGGCGCGAGGCGGAAGGCAATGTCCGCCTCCTCCGCCGCATGGCGGGTTGCAGCATCCACCGGCACGTGGCCGAAGGGCACTTTGTTGCGACCCGTCCCCATCACGTCGCGGTCATCGATGGGGGTGTGACCGAAATATCGTTTGGAGAGTGTTGCAAAGTCGTGGGTGCCTGCGCCGGCATCGGCCGCGTAGGACATCAGCCCCGTGTCCTCGATGGGCAGAACATTTAATCCCGCGCGCGACAGGGCGAGGATATCTCGCTTCATGGCGCCGGAGATCTTCGTCACCCACGGATCGGCAAGGATTTCCCCGAGAGGTGCGCGCACGTCCTCCAGCGTGAGGCCGTCCTCGGCCATCAAATCGTCGGCGCGGTGGGCGAGCGGCACGTAGCCCGCCTCGCCGGGGGCAACGCAAAGGGCAATGCCTGCAATGTCGGAGCGCATGGGCGGCCCCTCCACAAGCCGCACGGCAATGGCAAGGGCACCGCTCTCAGCGGCCTTATCAAGCCATGTCTTGAGGCTGTCAGCGTCGGTGATCGCCACGTACGCGTCGAGATCGAACGTTGCGCCCTGGGCTTCCGCCTCCAGCGCATGGGCAAGGGCCTGGGGAGTCTTCGGGGCCCCGTCCTCCACCGGCGCTTCCGGCTCCGGTTGCGGACCGCCGCCCAGATAGCGCGGATCGGGCGCGATGCGGGTGTGGTCAGCGTCGTAATCCTCCGCGATCCGCCGCGTGAGGGTGCCAAAGTCGAGCGCCTTGAAGAATGCGATGAGCGGCTTGGCGTCCACTGGCGCCATTGCGAGGTCGCCAAGCGCGTGCTCCAACTCAACGGCGTCGTCCAGCGTCACCAGTTTCTTTGAAAGCCGCGCCTGGTCGGCAAACTCGATCAGGTTTTCCCGCCGCTTTTGCTGTTTGATGCCCTCCGCTTCTTGGAGCAGCGTTTCAAGGTCGCCGTATTCGCCGATCAGCTGGGCGGCGGTCTTTTTGCCAATGCCCGGGACGCCCGGCACGTTGTCCGTGCTGTCGCCCACGAGGGCCTGAACATCGGTCACCTTGTCCGGAGTGACTCCGAAATACTCCACCACCTCCTCAACGCCGATGCGGCGCTCAGGCCGCACGCCCATGCGGCCCGAACCGCTTCGCCGCCCCTCCCCTGACGCCGGGTCGAACATGAAGATTCGCTCGTCCACAAGCTGCATGAGGTCCTTATCGGCAGAGACGATCACCACATCGGCGCCGTTGGCGGCGGCCTGGCGGGCGTAGGTGGCGATGATATCGTCAGCCTCAAAGCCTGCCTTTTCGATGGGGGTCAGTCCGAACGCCTCCACAGCAGCGCGCATCAGCGGAAACTGCGGCACCAAGTCGTCGGGCGCCTCTGACCGGTTCGCTTTGTATTCCGGATAAAGCTCGTTCCGAAACGACTGCTCAGATTTATCAAAAATGATCGCAAGATGTGTTGGCTTCACATCCGCCGCACCATCGCGGATGAACTGGTACATTTTGTTACAGAAAAGACGGACCGCGCCCGTCGGAAGCCCATCGGCCCTGTAGTTGTACTTGCGATCCTGATTCATGGATTGGAAGTACGCCCGGAAGACGAACGAAGAGCCGTCAACCAGGAAAACGGTGTCGCCCTCTCCGGGCATGGCCGATTGAGCGCTCATTTTCGTGCCTGCGCCGTGGAGAGCGTTTTCATGCTGTGTGCGGGCGTGTACATGGCGTGCGTCCTTCACCGCGCCCGGCCGGGCCGGGCCGTCAGCGCTTGGATCAACATCCTTAAGGCCTTGCCTGCTATGGCGGAAGGACGGCTGGTCGTCGTGTCGCAATTCTGTATCGAGTGAGGTTGCGTGGTGGGTAGACAAACCGGTGGCAAAGGCAAAGTCCGTCAGCCCGATGGACCCCGGCTCACCCGGCGCACAACAGCTGCGAGCGGCAAACCAGCACGGGCGACCCCAGCTGCACAGCCGGCCGCAAAGAAGCAGCCCGTACCCGCACCGGCAAAGACGAAGCAGAGCACCGCAACGCCGAAGCAGCGGGCGACCACGCGCAAGCGCCCTGGGCGGAGGCGTCGGAGGCCCGCTTCCGCCCGCCGGTTCCGCTTTTGGCGCTTTGCCTGGCGGCTTTCCATCAACCTCACACTTTTCGGCATCGTCGCCGTGGGTGCCATCATCGCCTACTACGCGGCCACCATGCCGCCGCGTGCGGAATGGGCAGTGCCCCAGCGGCCACCTAATGTGGCGATCCTCTCTGACACTGGAGCGCTCATCGCCAACCGTGGCGACACGGGCGGCCGCGCCATCACACTGTCAGAGGTGCCCGATCACGTTTGGCAGGCGGTGGTCGCCATCGAGGACAGGCGTTTCTTTTCCCATCCGGGCGTTGACCCCATAGGTCTTGCCCGCGCCATGGCCGCCAACGTTGCCGCGGGACGCCTTGTCCAAGGCGGCTCGACGCTCACCCAGCAGCTGGCGAAAAACCTCTTCACCGATGCCTCGCGCACTCTGGAGCGCAAGATACAGGAGATGATCCTCGCCGTCTGGCTGGAGATCCAATACGACAAAACCGAAATCCTGGAGATGTATCTGAACCGCGTCTATCTCGGCGCGGGCGCCTACGGGGTGGACGGTGCGGCGCGCCGCTACTTCGACAAACCGGCGGAAGATCTCACCATTGCCGAAGCTGCGCTCATCGCGGGGCTCCTGCGCGCGCCCTCCTACTACGCACCCACGGTGGACCTTGACCGTGCCAATGCCCGCGCCGCGACGGTTCTGAAGGCCATGGTGGAGGCAGGCTTCGTTGATCCCATCAATGCCCTTTATGCGCGGGAGAACCCGGCAAAGCTGCAAACTCCTGCCGTCGCCTCCTCAGGCGGCTATGTGGCTGACTGGGTGGCAGAGGTGCTGCCCGCCTTCGCCGGCTCCGTCACCGAAGACGTCGTCGTGGAGACCAGCGTCAATCTGGAGCTGCAGGAGCTTGCCCAGTCCGCCCTCCAGGAGATGCTGGCGGAGGAGGGGGCTGAGAAAGATGTCAGCCAGGGCGCCGTGGTGGTGCTTGATTCCAGCGGCGCGGTGAAGGCGCTTGTCGGCGGTGCACAGTATGGCGACAGCCAGTACAACCGAGCAGTTGATGCAGCGCGGCAACCGGGCTCCTCCTTCAAACCCTTTGTCTATCTTGCGGCTCTGGAAAACGGGCTCACGCCGCAGACCACGCGCGTGGATGGACCCACGTCCATCGGCAATTGGACGCCGCAGAACTACACCCGGCGCTACTATGGTCCCGTCACGCTTGAGCGGGCGCTTGCCCTGTCACTCAACACAATCGCCGCGCAGCTGACGGCGGAGGTGGGGCCGGCGGCCGTTGCGCAGACTGCGCGGCGCATGGGCATCCGCTCTGAGATGGCGCCGAACGCCTCCATCGCGCTCGGTACCAGCGAGGTGACGCTGATCGAACTCACCACGGCCTACGTTCCGTTCTCCAACGGCGGCGTAGGGGTGGTGCCGCACGTGGTGCGCCGCATCAAAACAGCGGACGGACGGCTGCTTTACGAGCGGCGCGGCTCCGGCCCCGGCGAGGTGGCAAGGCCGGAATATGTGGGCGCCATGAACACCATGCTGTCCGCCGCGCTGAAGTACGGAACCGCGCAGCGCGCGCAGCTTCCGGGCTGGCAGGCTGCTGGCAAGACGGGCACCAGCCAGAATTGGCGCGATGCCTGGTTCGTGGGCTACACGGCCTTCTTCACAGCCGGCGTGTGGCTGGGCAATGACGACAATTCGCCCACCAAACGGGCAACCGGTGGCACCCTCCCCGCAGCGCTTTGGAAGACGCTGATGGAGAAGGTGCACGAGGGGATGGTGCCGGCAGAACTCCCGGGCGCTGGGCTCGCTTTGGCGCAAACCCCGAGCGAAAGCGTCCCCGCCGACGATCCGTGGAACGCCCGTGCTGACGGCCCCGTGTCCGCCCCCGACCCTGAAACGGGGATCGTGCGGGGTGCCCGGAATTGGCAGAACGATGAGGGTGGCGGGTTCTTCCGCCGCCTGTTCGGCGGCTAGCGCACGCCAAGCCATGTTACACGATTCCGTCGCCTCAGCCCCGCGCAGGGCGGCTCGCGTAGGCTCCTTGATGCGGGGGATCAGACGTCCCGCTGGGGAGGGACGGATGGCCGAACACTGCCGGCGGGACCCCGCATCCGGCTCGCTGCGGGCCACACTGGCGTTTTTGTCCGAACACGCGGCGGCCGCCGGCTACATGGATGTTGCCGACTGGGCCAACAACGAGCGGAACGGCTATCGGGATGCGCCGCCAGTCTACCGCCACTCGCCCGGCGCCATCGTCGGCTACCGGGCGAAGAAAGGGTGGTGCCCGGTGCCGCGGAGCGCCCATGCCCCTGAGGCGACTGTGCGGGAGATCCGCCAAAGCATCAGCCATATCGAACATGCCATCGCCGCCGGACGCGACGGAACGGCACACGTGCACCTCAGCGCAGAAACGCTGGAAGCCATCAACAGCGCCGCCGGCCTGCAGTTTGCAAAGGCTGCTTTGGCGGTCGATCTGGCCGCGCTGCAGAACGTCGTACGCGCGGTGACCAGCCTCAGCAACAAGTGGTCACGCGATATCCGCGCCCGTGCGGCGCCGATCAGACAGCAGCACCCGTCCGCCCGGCTCTGACCCGTCGGCGCCTAGAACGCATCCGGCCAGCGGTGTGGGGAAGGCCCCACGGCGGACGGTGTACAGCGGGCTGTGCGCTGCTTTATCGTCCGCCGCACTTTCTCGCCGGACATGCCTGCCTTGGATCGCTTTTCTCTTCATGGCCGCCTCGCCCTCGTCACCGGTGCGAGCCGCGGCATCGGCCAGGCTCTGGCGGTCGGACTTGCCCAGGCGGGCGCTGATGTCATCGCCGTCGCGCGCACCCGGTCGGGCCTTGAAGACACCGCGGCGGCCATCTCCGGTGCAGGCCGGTTAGTGCAGTTATTAAGACTGAGGAGGATTTAATAAATGCCTAGCCCTCGCTACTCCCTTAGGTATCAAAAATGGGGCAAGCGCAAAC
>JBCDFB010000204.1:0-5929 GCA_039178655.1 Pseudomonadota bacterium
CGTGGCTTTTGCCACCTTTTGCGAACTCCTGTTTCGCCACGCCGGCAGTGAGGATCTTGCCCATTATACGGTCGCCGATCTGCAACGCCTTGCGGGCGCAGCCTGGGAAAACCTGAAAACGCGCACGCCCGGCGAACCGCGCATCGAGGTCCTCGCGCCCGACCAAATCTCAGTGACCGAGGAAGACTCCGGCCGCGCCATCAGCGTGATCGAGGCAGTGAACGACGACAAGCCCTTCCTGTTCGGTTCGGTCCAGAACGAGCTGCACGCCCAAAGCATCGACATTCACCTTGTGGTGCATCCGATCCTTGCCGTTGAGCGTGACGCGGACGGGAACCTCCTCAGCTTCCATGGCGAGGCACGCCACGGCGACGGCCACCGGCACGAGAGCTTCGTCCACATCCACATCTCCGCCCTCGACGATGAGCACCACCGAGAGGCTCTCGCCCGCTCACTGACGGCCGTCCATCACGACGTGGACGCGGCCGTGGGAGACTGGCCGCAGATGCGCCAAAAGCTGGTGGACGCTGTCGCCACGCTTCGCACAACGCCGGTTCCGGTCCCCAACGATGAACTGCATGAGGCCATCGAGTTCCTGGAGATGATGGAGCAGCGCACGTTCATCCTGACAGGGATGCGTGAGTACTCTCTGGACGGAACGGTCGAAGATGGGGAACTGCAGCCGAGCGACGAGCCGGGCCTGGGCATCCTGCGGGATCCGGACATCAAAGTGTTGCGGCGGGGCATGGAGCTTGTCTCCCTCAACCCTGAAATCCGAGCGTTCTTGAAGCGTGGCGCACCCGTTTACGTCTCCAAAGCGAACGTGCGCAGCCGGGTCCACCGTCACGTCCACCTCGACTACATAGGGGTAAAGCGCTACCGCGACGGCGCGCTGGTCGGTGAACTGCGGATCGTGGGGCTATTCACCTCAGAGGCCTATACGCAGTCCGTTCTGACCATCCCCATCCTGCGCCGGAAGGTGGATTCGGTGATCCGCCGGCTGGACTTCGACCCTGACAGCCATTCCGGCACCGCCCTTGCCAATGTGCTGGAGACCTACCCGCGCGACGACCTGTTCCAGGTGGATGAGAAGGACCTGGAAAAGTCAGCCCTCGCGATCCTGCAACTCTCCGAAAGGCCCAGGGTCCGCGTCCTGCCCCGCATCGACCCGTTCGACCGCTTCGTTGCGCTCCTCATCTACGTGCCGCGCGACCGCTTCACGACGACGGTCCGGGAAAACATCGAAGCGATGATGGCCGAGGAGTATGACGGCCACGTCTCCGCCCGCACGGTTTTCATGCCCGAGGGGGTGTTGACCCGCCTTCACCTGATCATCGGCCGGCGCGAGGGGCAAACGCCCTCGCCCGATGTGAAGATGATGGAAGAGCGGATCGAAGCGGTGATCCGCACCTGGAATGACGACCTCCTGCGCGCCTCCGCCAACGCGCCGAAGCTTGGTGTGGACCGGATGAAGGTGGCCCTGTGGGCCGACGCGTTCTCCGACAGCTACCGCGCCACCTACACCGCCGAGCGCGCCGTGCGCGACATCACCATCCTGGAGCGGATGACGGAGGAGACGCCCACCGCTATCCTCTTCTTCCGCCGCGACAGCGACGCCGAAGACCGCTGCTCGCTGAAGATCTACAACCGCGGCGCCCCGATCCTGCTGTCCTCCCGTGTCCCCATCCTGGAGCACATGGGCTTCGTTGTGGTGAACGAGCGCACCTTCCGCATCGAAGCGCCCAACGCCGATGCGGGCGTCTACATCCACGACATGTCGCTTGCCCGGGCCAGCGGTAAGCCCATCAACGTGCATGCTCATGCCGAAGCGCTGCAATCGCTCTTCATCGCCGTGTGGGAAGAGGCCGCTGAAAGCGACGAGTTCAATGGCCTCCTCATCAATGCGGGGCTGGAGTGGCGCGAAATTGCGATCCTGCGCGCTCTGTCACGGTATCTGCGCCAAACGGGCATCCCATACGGACAGGACCTCATCGCCGAAACGCTGAACCGCTATCCTGATGTGGCCCGCGCCCTTGTGGAGTATTTCTCCGCAAGGTTCGATCCAAGGAAGGATCACAGCGCCCGCGAAGAGGCCCAAAAAGAGATCCACTGGGGCCTGGAGGAACTTTACCAGGACATCGTCAGCCTTGCCGACGACAACATCGTCCATCGCCTGGAAAACCTCATCGAGGCGATGCTGCGGACCAACGTCTACCGGGTCGACGAGAACGGTAATCCGGTTCAGACTTTTGCTTTCAAATTCGACCCGAAACGTCTCAACGGGCTGCCCCGCCCGGCGCCCTACCGCGAAATCTGGGTCTACTCGCCACGGGTGGAGGGCGTGCATCTGCGTTTCGGCGCGGTGGCACGGGGTGGCCTTCGCTGGTCGGACCGCGCGCAGGATTTCCGCACCGAGGTTTTGGGCCTTGTCAAAGCACAGCAGGTGAAGAACGCCGTCATCGTGCCGGTTGGCGCAAAGGGCGGGTTCTTCCCCAAGAAGCTGCCGCCGCGCGAACAGCGAGACGCCTGGTTCGAGGAAGGGCGCGAGGCCTATAAAAAGTTCGTCCGCGCCCTCCTCACCGTGACGGACAACCGCGATGGCGATGACATTATCGCGCCCAACAATGTGGTGCGCATTGATGGCGATGATCCCTATCTCGTGGTCGCTGCTGACAAGGGCACGGCCACCTTCTCCGACACTGCCAACGCCATCAGTCAGAAGCGCGGGTTCTGGCTTGACGATGCGTTCGCATCAGGCGGATCGGCCGGTTACGACCACAAAGCCATGGGCATCACCGCGCGCGGCGCGTGGGAGGCGGTCAAGCGCCACTTCCGCGAGATGGACCACGACATCCAGAACGAGCCGTTCACCGCAGTGGGCGTGGGCGACATGTCCGGCGACGTGTTCGGCAACGGCATGCTTTTGTCGAAGAAAACCAAGTTGATCGCCGCGTTCGACCATCGCGACATTTTCATCGACCCCGATCCGGACACCGAGGCAAGCTGGAACGAGCGCAAGCGTCTGTTTGAACTCGGCAGGTCGTCCTGGCAGGACTACGATCGCGCCGCCCTGTCGCCTGGCGGCGGCATCTTCTCCCGCAGCGCCAAGTCCCTCACCCTCTCGCCGGAGGCGCGCGCGGTGCTCGACGTCGGACCCGGAGCGCTGCGGCCCAGCGATGTTCTGCGCGCCATCCTCAAAGCGCCGGCAGACCTCATGTGGTTCGGCGGCATCGGCACTTACGTGCGCAGCGACGGCGAGAACAATCTGGACGTGGGTGACCGCACCAACGACGGCATCCGCATCACCGCGAGCGAGCTGCGCGTCAAGGTGATCGGCGAAGGCGCCAATCTCGGCGTCAGCCATCAGGGGCGCATCGCGGCGGCACTGCGCGGCGTGCGGCTCAATTCCGACGCCATCGACAACTCCGCCGGTGTGAACACGTCCGACGTTGAGGTGAACATCAAGATCGCACTGGCCGAAGCCATGCGTTCAGGGCGCCTCGACCGGGACGAGCGCAACCGCTTTCTTGAGGCTATGACGGACGAGGTAGCTGAACTCGTTCTGCGGAACAACTATCTGCAAACGCTGGCGATTTCCCTCTCCAAACGCCAGAACACGGATGCCACGGGCTATCATCGCCGGCTCATGGAGGTACTGGAGCGCAACGGCCTTGACCGTGAGATCGAAGACCTTCCCTCCAACGAGGTCCTGGAAGAGCGTGCCGGCACCGGAGAGGGTCTGACACGACCGGAAATCGGCGTGCTCCTCGCCTATGCCAAGCTCACGTTGTACGATGATATCCTCGCCTCGGATGTGCCGGATGATGGCTATTTGGGGCGCGAGCTGAACCGCTATTTCCCGCCCGAAATGCTGGAGCGCTTCGGCGAAGAGGTGGGCGGCCACCGGCTGCGCAGGGAGATCATCGCAACGATGCTCTCCAACTCCATGATCAACCGCGGCGGACCCACCTTCATCATCCGCGTGGGCGACCAGACCGGCGCCGACGTGGTGACGGTCACCCGCGCCTTCGCCGCGGCCCGCGACGCCTATAACATCATCGGCCTGAACGAAGAGGTGAACGCCCTCGACAACAAAATCGCCGGTGACAAGCAGCTTGAGATCTACGCGCAGATCCGCCGCCTCCTCCTGGATGCAACGGTGTGGTTCATCCGCAACGAACCCTTCGACAGCGGCTTGGACGCGGTGATCGGCCGGTTCCGCGACGGGATCGGCGAGTTGCGCGATGCCATGCCGCGCTTCGTGCGGGAGAGCCTGCGGGAGGAACTCAGGGAGGCGGTCAAAGACCTCGTTGACGCCGGTGTCCCCCAAGAGGGCGCTGAGCGGCTCGCCCGCGTGCCCTTTGCCGTTGCCGCGCTCGACATCATCACCGTTGCGCGCGAATGCGGTGTCAGTCTGGAAGAGGCCGGCAGGATTTGGGTCGCCGTGGACGAGCGGTTCCGCTTCTCAGAATTTGACGAGTACGCCAAAGAGATCCCGCTCAGCGACTACTATGACGGGCTCGCGCTGGACCGGGCCCGCCGCGCGCTCGCCGACGCGCACAACAGTCTCGCCGTCACCATCGTGCGGGAAACCCGGCATCGCGATGCCTCGGGCGAAGAGTGCCTGAAGGGGTGGGTGGCTGAGCGTGAGGAGGCCATTTCGCGCATTGAGGCCTCCGTGAAAGGTGTCATCGAAGACGGCGCCTTGTCCGTCTCGCGCCTTGCGGTCGCCTCCGGGCTGTTGTCCGATCTTGCCAGCCAAACCAAAGAGGCCGCTTAAATCTTTGCTAACCAAGGTAAACCGAAATTATTCAAGTCACTTAACTCTGAGTTTACCGCAACCCGCTAGATGAACTCTCGCCGATTGCGTGAGGGTTCTGCGTCGCAATGAGCAAAACCACAGCCGGAGCGTCAGGCACGCTCCGGCGCCTCCCCCTCGACCACATCCTGGTGGGCGATGCGTGCGGGCATATGAACGCCCTGCCCCCGGCAAGCGTTGACGTCATCTTTGCGGACCCGCCCTACAATCTGCAGCTCGATGAGGCGCTTTATCGCCCGAACCAGACCCGCGTTGCCGGTGTGGATGACGCTTGGGACCGGTTTACCGGGTTTGCCGCCTACGATGCGTTCTCCCGGGGCTGGCTGTCCGCGGCACGCCGGCTCCTCAAGCCCAACGGCACGCTTTGGGTCATCGGCAGCTATCACAACATCTTTCGCGTGGGCGCAGCGCTGCAGGATGAAGGCTTTTGGATTCTGAACGACGTGGTGTGGGTAAAGACCAACCCCATGCCCAACTTCCGCGGCCGGCGTTTCACCAACGCCCATGAGACGCTGATCTGGGCCGTCGCCGACAAGCGGCGCACGGACTACACCTTCAACTACAGGTCCATGAAGGCCTTTAACGACGACATCCAGCACCGCTCAGACTGGACGTTCGCGCTGTGCACCGGCGCTGAGCGGCTGCGCGGCGAGGACGGAGCGAAGGCCCATCCCACCCAAAAGCCAGAGGCGCTGCTTCGGCGCATTCTCCTTGCGTCAACAAAACCGGGCGATCTCATCCTGGATCCGTTCCTTGGGACTGGGACGACCGGTGCGGTGGCAAAGATGCTGGGCCGCCATTTCATCGGCATTGAGCGGGAGCCGCATTACGCTGCCCTTGCCGAAGAGCGCATTGCCGCTGTCTGCCCGCTGACGGAGCTCGATCAGGAAGGCTTTGCGCCCCGCCCCGCCCGCATCCCCTTCGGCATGCTGGTTGAGGCGGGCCATGTGCTCCCCGGTGCGGAACTGGTGGGCGCCAGGAACGGCCCGCGTGCGAAGGTGCGTGTGGACGGCTCCATCCGCTCCGGCGCGCACGAGGGTTCGATCCACAAGGTGGGCGCATTGGTCCGCAACACCGCCGCCTGCAACGGCTGGACCTACTGGCATGTGC
>JBCDFB010000205.1:0-5869 GCA_039178655.1 Pseudomonadota bacterium
AACCTGGATCCCCGTGGTCCGCGCCACCGGCGCCCGCCGCGAAGTCCAGTAAGCTAAACCTCCGCGAGCCGCGCCGCCCGGTGCGGCTCGCTTCCCCGCGTGGCCTACCCCTCAGCCCGCCACCTGCGCCTGCCCGGTTGATGGCGGGACCGTTTCGTCGTTCACTTCATCTGGAAGTTGGACAAAAGAAACGAATGCAGGGCGGGACATGGTGGACAGCGCGCACGCGACGCCTGACGTCACTCTCCAGAGTATCACCATCAACAAGCTCACTTGGGGGGATATTGCGGCCGCCTTTTCCCAAGGCATCAGCGATTTCCGTCGCGCCCCTCTCATGGGTCTCTTCTTCGGCGCGTTTTACGCGCTCGGCGGCATCTTCGTGGTCTACACCCTCGCCGCGCTGGAGGCCCCCTACTGGGGCATCCCCGCGGCCATCGGCTTTCCGCTCCTAGGCCCCTTCATCGCCGTCGGCCTTTACGAGATCAGCCGGCGGCTGGAAGCGGGCACACCGCTTAGCTTCAAAGGCGTTCTGTTCGTCGTGTTTGAAAGCCGCAAGCGCGAACTCTCCTGGATGGCCTACGTCGTCCTCTTCGTCTTCTGGGTCTGGATCTACCAGGTGCGTCTATGGCTCGCGCTTTTTTTGGGCACGCTGTCCTTCTCCACGTTGGCGTCATTCATCTCCGTGGTGACAACCACGGGCGCCGGGCTCGCCTTCCTCTCAGTCGGCACTGTGGTCGGCGCGGGCCTTGCCACCGTGCTCTTCTCGATCACGGTCGTGTCCATCCCACTCCTATTGGACAAGGATCTGGACTTCGTGAGCGCCATGATCGCGAGCGTGCGCACGGTGATGCAGAACCCCGTCGTGATGCTCGGCTGGGGCGCTTGCGTCGGCGCCCTCCTCATCGCCGCCATGATCCCCCTTTTCCTCGGGCTCCTTGTGGTCCTGCCTGTTCTTGGCCACACCACCTGGCACCTTTACCGCCGCGCGATCACGGTCGGCTGAAACCGCCGCCGCTCTGACGCACTCTCTCCATGGAGGATGAAATGGAGCCCACCGTCGCCGTCATCGGCCTTGGCTCCATGGGCCTTGGTATGGCGCGCTCATGTCTGCGCGAGGGTATGAAAGTCCATGGTGCGGACGCCGTGCCGTCCCGCGCCGCGGCGTTTGAGGCAGAGGGTGGCCTTGCCGGCGAACTGGCGGATCTCGCGCCGGGCCTCAACGCCGTCGTCGTTGTGGTCCTCAACGCGCAGCAGGTGGAGACGGTCCTTTTCGGGCAAAACGGCGTTGTCCCGAAGCTCAGCGAAGGTACGGTGGTCATGTGCTGCGCCACCGTCGCGCCGGCCTTTGCAGCGCAAATGGCAGAGCGCTGCGCCGAGCACGGCGTCCACTATCTCGACGCGCCCATCTCCGGCGGCGCGAAAAAGGCCGCCGAAGGCCGGCTCGGCATCATGTCATCGGGCTCACCGGAGGCATTCGCCGCCGCCGGCCCGGTCCTTTCAGCAACCGCGGAAACCGTCTTCGAACTGGGCGAGAGCGCCGGAAGCGGCTCGGCTATGAAGGCGGTGAACCAACTCCTGGCGGGCGTTCACATTGCCGCCATGGGCGAAGCCATCACCTTCGCCATGACCCAGGGCATCGCGCCGGAGACGTTTGTGAAAGTCATCTCCCAATGCGCCGGCACGTCCTGGATGCTGGAAAACCGCGCGCCGCACGTGGTGGCCGGCGATTACACCCCCATGAGCCAAATCAACATCTGGCCTAAGGATCTCGGCATCGTGTTGGACGTTGCACGCTCGGCGGACTTCTCCGCCCCCATCACCGAAACCGCCCTCGCCCAGTACCAAAAGGCGACCGAGATGGGGCTGGGCGCCGAAGACGATGCGGCCATCGCAAAGGTCTACGCCGCCCAGGCCGGCCTCATACTGCCCGACAAGAAATAGCTGCAAAGCGCGATGGGGGCGCGGGACACGTGCGCAGTTGCGTCTTGTCCCGCCGCGCGGTCACGCATCCTCAGGCTCTTTCTTGCGCGCGCCGGACCAGGCCTGCTCAAACAGCTCCTGAAGCTCGCCAACGTCGATGTCGTTCACAATGGCAACAATACGCGTTCGGCGGTCATCCCCTGGCCAGGCGTCCAAGCGCGCAAGGGGATGTACAACGTGCTGAACCACCTGAAGCACGTAAGGATGGTCAGGGTCATCCTCGAAACCGACAATCCCCTTAAGGCGCAGCAGCCGCGGGCCATGCAGGAAACTCACGAGGTCCAGTACCTTCGCAAGCCCCTCCTTTGAGGCCGGTGCATCGCGCACGAGGCTGAGCGTGGCAATTCCCGAAGCCTCGTGGCTATGGTGATGATGATGGTCGTCGTGGTGATGGTGGTCGTCGTCGTGGTGATGGTGGTCGTCGTCGTGATGATGGTCGTGGTGGTGGTGGTGGTCATGGTGAGCCCGGTGGCGCTCGGCACCGAGCCACCCCGCCACATCATCCGACAAATCCGCCGGCGCATAGGCGCGGGCGGAAAATGCATCGCGCAGCGAAAAGCCTTCATCGTTCACATCGATGATGTCGGCCGATGCGTTGATGCCGGAAACCACCCGTCGCACCTCTGTCATCCGCGCATCTCGCTCTGCCGGATCAAGCAGATCCGTTTTGGTGAGGAGAACCCGGTCAGCGAACGCGATCTGCTTCACCGCTTCGGGGTGATTTTTGAGCGTGTGCAGCCCCTGCGTAACGTCAAACGTGGAGACGACGCCGGCCAGCTGATAGTGGCGCGCCACCGTGTGATCCCGCAGCGCGAACGCCGGAAGCGCCCCGGCGACGAGCTGATTCACCACCGGCGCGGGGTCAGCAAGCCCTGTGGTTTCCACAACCACAGTCGTAAGCGGCAGCCGGCCAGCAGACTTCGCCGCATCGTGGATTTCAATCATCGAGGCGCGGATGTCTGCAGCGGCCGTGCAGCAGAGGCAGCCCGTGCTTGTGGTCATCACCTGGGGCCGCCCCTCGGTGACAAGGTCATGGTCCACCGCAACGTCGCCATACTCGTTGATGACCACACCCGCGTTGGAAAACTCCGAATGCTGCAGCAGGCGGCTCAAAAGCGTGGATTTGCCGGAGCCTAAAAACCCCGTCAGCACAATAATCGGCGTCGGCGTCACATCAGCCTCCTTGTCCAAAACATCGTTTCGCAAACACCAAGAATTCGTCAGCTTCGCGGCCGCGCATAGATTACCTCAATGGCCGGGAGCCCGGCCCTTCCCAGCGGGTATAAAGGGCAACCCAACCTGCACACCCGGTCTACAAACCATATAGGGCTGAGGGCTGCCGTCTGCCCGGCTTGCGGGAGCGGTCCCGGCGCGCTGACCCGGTTGATGCTAACGGGTCGTTCTGCGTCCCAACGCGCTTTCGGTGCACCTGGCGCGAAACACCGGTAGGTCCTTTGTTGCGCAAAGGCGGATCGTGAACGCCCCAGGCACTGTGCCGATGGGGACGGGTTTATGCGGCGTCCAACGCCAAAACCGTCTCCGCCCACGCCGCAAGCGCCGTTTCGTTGGGCTCGAGCGTTTGCGCAAGACCATCGGCAAACCTGAAAAACGCATCCCTATTCAGCGCGTTGACGCCCACAAGCACAGGCACGTGTGCAGCAAGCGCGTCGCCGATCACCTGGCAGAACCCGCGCCCCTCCGCCTCGTGCTTGCCGAACTTATTGATGATCAGAATGTCGGCGCCGCCCCGCAGCCCCGCCGCCACATCAACCACCGCAGCTTCCAATCCGTCCGCATCCAGCCGGCAGCCCCGCGCATGGGGTCCCCTGTCCTGCGAGATCAGGAAGCTGCGGCCCGACGGCAGCGCAGTCACCACCATGTCGCACCGCGTCCGGTCAGCCCGTTCCACATTTTCCTGCACGGCGCCGCACACGCGCACGCCGCGGGCAATCAGCTTATCGGCAAATGAGGACAGCAGCAGATCGGTGCCGCCGCGCCGGTTGGACAAGGTGCAGGCAAGGCGAAAGGGCGCACGTCCGCCGCCGTCGCGCTCTAGCGAAAGCACGCGTCGCCAAGCCTTTGCGCATGGGTAAACACTTCAAACCTTCCTCTGCGGCCTTGGACGAGCGCGATGCCCGCCGCGTCCGCCACATCCATTGCGTAGGCCGTGGGGGCAGAGACCGCAACAATTGCCCCGCACCCGGCCACCGCACACTTTTGCACCAGCTCCACCGAGATGCGCGAAGTGATGACCACCGCGCCCCCATCCATGGAGCCTGCGCCGCGGACCACGCTCCCGATCAGCTTGTCCAAAGCGTTGTGCCGCCCAACGTCCTCCCGCGCTGCGACGATCCCTTGGCCAGGCAGCATGAAGCCTGCCCCGTGGACCGCATGGGTCTCGTCATGCAGCGGTTGGTGCGCACGCAAATCCTCACACGCGTTCAGGATCTCCTCGCGCGAAAATGCCAGAGCCCCCGGTGGAAGCCGCGGAACTTCCCGCGTTGCCGCCTCAAGGCTCTCAAGGCCGCAAAGGCCGCACCCCACCGGACCGGCCATGGACCGCCGCCGTGCGGTGACCGCGGCGGAACGATCCTGGCTCAGCCAGAACCGTGCTTCGATCCCCGGCCCGTGGGGCACCACCTCAAATCCTGCGATATCGGCCGGGCCGGAGATGAAGCCTTCCGTCAGGGCAAATCCGTAGGCGAAATCCTCAAGGTCTGCAGGCGTGGCAAGCATGACGGCCGCGCTCGATCCGTCGAAGACCATCGCCACGGGGACTTCCTGCGGCAAGACGCGGTGCTGCGCAGCGCCGCCCGGTTGGGAGGCGGACTGAACGGCCCGTGTGGTGGCCCGCCCGTGGGTGAGCGCGTCCATGCCTCAAGCCTCCGTTGCCGGCCTTGCGGAGGCCCACGCCGCCACCGGCGCCGCGAGCGCCTGACCGCGCGAGGTAAGCCGATACCTTATCCGCTGCGAGCGTTCGCTGCGATGCTCCACCTCCAAAAGTCCCGCCTCGTCCGAAAGTGTCGTCACGGCGCGGATGACGAGTGCGTGGGCAACGCCGAAAATCCGGGCAAACGTTCGGCTGTCGTGGCAAAGATCCAGATGCGCCGCTGCGATGACAGCGGCCCCCATCGGATCAACAAGGTCTGAACGCGTCGCCAGAAGGCCGTCCATCAACGCCCTCAGCGAACAGCCAGCATCGTCTTCAGCGGCCATCGGCACCCATCCCGTCACGCCACACGCCAGCAACCGTCATCGGCTTTCGGGCTCCCCTTGACCGGGCATGATCGCCCGGTCGCAAGCAAGGCGCCGTCAGCCCGTGTGAGGCTCGAAGCGGACAGCGACAGACTTTGACGTGGGCGTAAAGCTCTTCTCGCCAAATGTCCCGTGGGGCACAATGAGGTTGAGTTCCGGATAATAGCCCGCCACGCAGCCCCGCGGAATGTCGTGCGGCACCAGGCGGAACCCCTTCGCAACCCGGGAAATGCCGTCGTCATGGCAGCCCACCACGTCCACCTGGTCGCGTGGGGCTAGGCCGAGCACCGCAATATCGTCAGGGTGCATGAACACCACGTCCCGGGCGCCGTAGACACCGCGGTAGCGGTCATCCATGCCGTAGATGGTGGTGTTGTACTGGTCGTGGGAGCGGAAGGTCTGCAGCACGAAGACAGCGTCCTTGCTTTGTGCCTTCTGCCACTCGGTTGCGCTCGGAATGTCGGCATCGCTGAAGTTCGCGCGGCCGGTCGCAGTCTTAAAGTCGCGATGGGAGGCGCCGTTGCGCAGGCGGAACCCGCGTGGCTTGCGCACCTGTTCGTTGAAATTGCCGTAGATGGGCAGAACCCTCGCGATCATGTCGCGGATCTTGTCGTTATCTTCGGCAAGGCTGTCC
>JBCDFB010000206.1:0-5846 GCA_039178655.1 Pseudomonadota bacterium
GGCCGGCTTAGCTCAGTTGGTAGAGCATCTGATTTGTAATCAGGGGGTCGGGGGTTCGAGTCCCTCAGCCGGCACCAATGAAATCATACACTTAGCAAGGTATTTGCTCCACAACGGTCTAGCTGTGGAGCGAATATTGGAGCTACCTTGTCGGGAGGGTTGTTGCTGCGCCCGTAGCCCGACAGCGCCTTTTCGGTGAGAGAACGTCCGAGAAAGCCGGGAAATGTTGGCTTTTGTGATCGTATCGTCCGGTTAAGTGCGTGTAGCGCCGATCCGATCCGGCAAACGTGCCGCATGGCTCGCCAATCTGTTCGACGGTGAACATCTGCTCGTTGTCATCAACCCGAAGGGCTCGGGCTTGGGGCGCTTGAAATGTCGATTGGTTCGGTTTGGTAGCGTCGTTTTTTGGCTGAGCAGCCACCGAGATCTTCGATGGCTGCTTTTCGGGCTGCAGATTTACGGCGGCGCGGATCCCGGAGCAAAAACGCGCGCGACGAGCCGCAAAAATGCCATGCGGAATGGAGACACTCCCGAGGGTGCGCTGTCGTCATTTTGTGGCGGATGCAACATGCCCAGGGTCGAAGCGTCGGCGACGTCAACGGGGAAGGGCTCCCGGTATCGGGTGGCTGTCGACGAGGCGTGCCATCGCGACGATCTGCTCCAACGCCAAAATGACAAGCGTGAGTTGAGACGCACGTTTCGTCTGCAACGTTTTCACGCGCTTTCCGGGGCGGTGAGGTCGTCCGCCCGCCCGGACCCGCCATTGAACGCCTTAGGAATCGTCAGCTTGATGGGACACTGTCAATGCGAACGCTTTGCTTGGACGCTGGGCTAAGCGCCCGCCTCGGCCACCGATTGCAACGTCACGGTCTCCTGCCGGCTTGGCGCGCTTCGCGTGATCAACACTTCAATACTGCCGGCCAGCGCACATCCACGCCAAACCTCACTTTCGATCGGACGGTTCTGGGTTCGCGTTCCGCGGGCGCACCAGATGTTCAGGCAATCCCGCGTGCTTCCCTTATCCATAGCGAGAGGCCGAGCTTGCCATGATCCCCATGATCCGTACGTGCCTTGCGGCCGCGCTTCTGGCAACGCCCGCACCCGCATTGGCGCAAGACGCCGCCGAGGAGTACCAGCAGCTCCTCCGCGCGCGGCTGGCCGGTGACGCGGTGGACGAAGACCGCCTCGCGGCGCTCGCCGAGGAACTGAAGCGCACCGAACGGCGCTTGCCCTATGGCATCGTCAGAGACCTTGAGCCGCTTGACGAGCCGGTGGTGGTTGAGCGGATGGAGCCCATCGGTTTCAAGTGCATCTCGCGGCGCACAGAGGCGGGAAGACCGCTCCCCGTGCGCCGGAACGAACCCCTCATCAGCACCACGTCGCTCGACGACACGCGGCAGGACCAACGCGTCGTCACGGTGACGATGTCTGATCTGCATGACGACAGCGGCGATTACGTTCAGCTCTCCGCCGTGGAGGCTGGCGATGATTTGCGCCTCATGGCGCTTACGAACAGGCAGGGGGGCAATCAATTCGACTTTGAGCGCCAACCCGATAACAGCTTTCGCGAGCAATCGACCGGCGAGATTTATCCCGCGCCCAGCCCGACTGCGCGGGCAATAAATGCGCTTGGGGAAGGGATACTCATTGAGTACCCCAACATTCTTGGAGGGCCGCGGACGCTTTCGCTGGGCGATCCTTTCGTTGCGGAGGGGTACGCGCGATCCCTTGAGACGGTTATGGGCGAGATGGTGTCCACTCTGGGCGGCCCATCAGCGACACTGACGTTGGAATTCGGCGAACTCATTCTGACAGGGACTACGGCGGTCGAGGGGCAAGCCGCCCTCGTTTTCCAGGGAAGTGCGCGGGCGACAGCCGTGCTTCCGACCACTGAAGCCGTCCTCACGATGGAGGTGTCTAAGGTAAAGGACATCGCCACTGGCATCGTGGTGCGCGAACGGATCGAAAGGCAATACGCCTTCGAAGGCAGGCGCGTGACGTCCACCGACCGCCGAGAATGCGAGGAATGGGACCGCGGACAGCTGGGTGACGATCATGAATAGCGCCATCGCGTCGGGTACTTGCCATCGCGGGCTTGGAGGGATCGACTGGCCGGGCGCAGATCACGCAGATCCGTTCACCGCGTGGATCTTGTCGCGGGGGGCTAGGATGTGGCGCAAAGCACTGATCTCGTGGTCGTTCTGCCACGGATGGTCGCCTATCCGGACGTTGTTGCCGGGCGCTTGCGTTGTGAACTGCCGGCATACGCGGCAAAGGAAACAGAGGTCTGCGCGGTCTTCCCGTCGCGACGACTGATGCGCCCGGCCGTGCGCGCCTTTATCGATCACGTCGCCGCCGAACTTCCCGGAAAGCTCAAGAAGTATGACTTCCCGCTGCCTCAATAGATCTGTCGAAAGCCTACAGCACGCCAGTAATGAGGGCGTGACCTAAGGTGATCTGTGCTCGCCGTGGGTGTGCCGCGCCGTCCGGCCTCTGGATATCGCGACCGCATAGAGTTTCAAGGCCGACGGAAATTGGTCTTCGGCTGCGATCCATGCGGTTGTCTGCTGCACCCGATGAAACCGTGCCTTGTGGTGGCCGACTGCAACGTTGACACTGCGAACCTGATGCGAACTAATCAAAAAAAGAACAGATTTGGGACCCCTCGATGGATAGACCGCGCGCCGCTGGGAAACTGAGATCGCGCATCACCACCGATGGGATCGACCGCACGCCGCATCGGGCTTTCATGCGTGCCATGGGCCTGTCAGACGAGGCGATCAGCCGCCCGATGGTCGGCGTGGTCTCCATGCGTGGTGAGACAACCCCCTGCAACATGACCCATGCACCGCAGGTGGACTTTACGAAATCGGGCATCGAAAGGGCCGGTGGCACGCCGCGTGAGTTCGCGACGATTTCGATCTCAGACGGCATCGGCATGAACCATGAGGGCATGAAGTTTTCGCTCGTCAGCCGTGAGCTCATTGCCGATTCCATCGAGGCCGTGGTCCATGGCCACGCCTACGATGGCTTCGTGGGCTTTGGCGGCTGCGACAAGACCCTGCCTGCCGTCATGATGGCGATGGTGCGTTGCAATGTGCCATCGGTGTTCGTCTACGGCGGCTCGGCGCTTCCCGGCCGTCATAATGGCCGCGACTTGTCCGTTCTTGACGCCTATGAGGCGGTTGGCGAAGTCGACCGAGGTGCGCTCGATATCGAAACGCTTCAAGAGATGGAGCGCGCCTGCAAGCCCACCATCGGCGCGTGCGCTGGACAGTTTACCGCCAACACGATGGCAATGGCATCGGAGGCGATGGGGCTCACCGTCCCCAATTCGACAATGGTGCCCGGTATTTACAGCGAGCGGCGGGGCATCTGCGAGCGCGCCGGTAGAATCGTCATGGACGCGATCCGTGCCGGCGGTCCCAGACCGCGCGATATTCTCACTGTGGCTGCGCTCAAAAACGCCTGCGCCATTGTGGCGGCGACCGGCGGCTCGACGAACGCGGCACTCCACATCCCTGCAATCGCGAATGAAGCAGGCATCCGCTTCACGATTGATGATGTGGCCGCGGTGCTCAAGGCAACGCCCCTCATCGGCAACCTCCGCCCTGGAGGAAAATACCACGCCATCGACGTTTACAGGATCGGCGGTGCCGCGGTGGTGCTGCGTGCGCTGATCGAAGGCGGCTACGTGGATGGCAGCATCCTCACCGTGACCGGGCGAACCCTCGGCGAGGAGGTTGCGGACGCTGCCACGCCTGACGGCGAGGTAATCCGGCCCCTTAGTGACGCGATCAGCCAAACTGGTGGGGTCACCGTTGTGCGGGGAAACCTTTGTCCGGACGGTGCGCTCCTCAAGGTTGCCGGTCTCAAGTCGCCGCGCTTTACCGGACGGGCGCTGGTGTTTGACAGCGAGGACGAAGCGGTCGTTGCCGTGCGCGCACGCTCTTACCAAGCCGGTGACGTGATCATCGTGCGCAACGAAGGGCCGGTGGGTGGGCCTGGCATGCGCGAGATGCTGGGCCTGACCGCGCAAATCTACGGCCACGGTATGGGCGAGAAGGTTGCGCTCATCACCGACGGGCGATTCTCCGGTGCAACGCGCGGCATGTGCATCGGCCACGCGAGCCCTGAGGCGGCCGTGGGTGGTCCGCTGGCGTTTGTCGAAAACGGTGACACCATCGCCATCGATGGCGAAGCCGGCACGATCATTCTTGACGTGGAGGACGCCGAGCTCACGCGCCGCCGGGCGGCCTGGACGCGGCCGCCCCCCAACCACCGCGCCGGCCTCCTTGCAAAGTACGCCGCGGTCGTTGGTCCCTCGCACGAAGGCGCGGTCACCCACGAAGGCGCTGCCGTATGGCCGGAGGCTTTGCCCCGATGACAAGCGCTGAGATGCCGTCACGATGACAACACTCGGATATGTCGGGCTCGGCCTCATGGGCCTGCCGATGACGCGGCGTTTGCTGAGCGCCGGTCGCACCGTCCATGTGTGGAACCGCACCGCGGCGAAGATGGAGCCGGCTGTTGCGGACGGCGCGATCGCTGCGGCATCGGCTGCTGAGGTGGCGCGCCATGCAGACATCGTTTGCCAATGCCTCACCGACACGGCGGCCGTGGAGGCGGCCGTCTTTGGCCCGGACGGGATTGCTGAAGGCGGCGCGCCTGGCAAAGTCCTCGTGGACTTCTCCTCCATGTCGCCTGCCACAACGCGCGAGTTTTCAGCGCGTCTGAAGGCTGAGAGCGGCATGGGCTGGGTCGATGCCCCGGTGAGCGGGGGAACCCCGGGCGCGGTGGAAGGCACGTTGGCGGTGATGGCCGGCGGCGAGCCCGCCGACGTAGAGGCTGTGCGCGAGACGGTCCTCCTGATGGCGGCACGCTTCACCCACATGGGCCCGTCAGGTGCGGGACAAACGGCGAAACTGTGCAATCAGGTGATCGTCGGTTGTGCCATGACGGTGTTGGCGGAAGCCACCCGCCTTGCCGAAGATGCCGGCATCGACGCCGAGCGCCTCCCCGAAGCGCTGAAGGGTGGCTTTGCCGATTCCATCCCGCTCCAGCTTTTCGTGCCGCGGATGGTCAAAGGCGAGCACGACCCGCCGCTCGGCTACGCTTACACGATGCTCAAGGACCTTGACGAAGTGCTGGCACTTGCCAAGCGGACCGGCACCGCCTTGCCCTTTAGCGCATCCGCTGCCGAAGCGTTTCGTGCACTTGTCGCCCGCAATGGGCCGGAGGCTGACGCCTTAAAGATCTATGCTCTTAGCGGCCGCCAGCGGCTCGATTGATCGGCAAACAGGGAGATGCCCATGACATTTATTCGCACTCTAGGCCTCGCAGCGGCGGCAGTGGTTGCCGGATCGTTCGCCGTCGTCCCGGCTTCGGCCGAGGAGCGCACGATCCGCGTCGGCAATTGGTTGCCCATGCACCATCTCATCGTGCGCGGCATCCTGGAACCCTGGGCGGCCGCAATTGAAGCGGAGACAAACGGCGAATTGAAGCTCGACATTATGACGAGTGCGCTCGGCCCGCCGCCTGCGTATTTCGACATGGTGCTCGACGGGACGATTGATGCAGGTTGGGGCGTTTCGGGCCACAATCCGGGGCGTTTCACCATGACCCAAGTGATGGACCTCCCCTTCTCCTCGCCCGATCCGTGGGCCGGCTCGGCAGCGGCCTGGCAGACTTACCTGAAATACGGTGACCAGTATGGCGAGCACGACGGCGCCCCTGTGGTGGGCCTGTTCGTCCACTCGATCCCGTATCTGCACACCCGCGACGAGCCGATCACCTCGCTCGAATTTCTGGATGGCATGAAGGTCCGCGTCGGTGGCAACGTGACC
>JBCDFB010000207.1:0-5821 GCA_039178655.1 Pseudomonadota bacterium
ACGCTGCGATGGATGAGGCGAGCGGTGCACGCCACCACGCGCCGTCGCGCAGCCGCTGGAAAAGCGCAACGTCGAACAGTTGCGCAAGGAGAAAAGCGGTCCCGGACGCCAGCGCAATGCGCGGGCTTGCCAGGACGATGGACATCAGCACCGCAATGGCAAACCCCGTCAGCGCGACCCGCCGGGCCACCTGGGGACCAAAAGTGCGGTTAGTGACGTCGGTAACAAGGAATGCCAGGGGGTAGGTGAACGCCCCATACGTCAGCACATCGGCGAGAACGATGCCGCCCAATGTCCCGTGCAGCGGATGCATAACGAGGACGTTGGACGCCACGACGACACTCGCCATCGCGGCAATTGCAAGGATGATGGCGTTTCGCCGTTCCATGCCGTCCCAATGCTGAGGTTAGGCTGCGGACGTGCCCTGCGCCCCGGCGGAAGCGGCGACAACCTCGCGCTTCACCTTGAGCATTTTTTCGGAAAGCTCGGTGTCTTTCGCCTTCATCAAAAACTTGTCGAGGCCGCCGCGGTGCTCAACAGTGCGCATGCTCGACGCAGCAATGCGCATCTTGACGCGCTTGCCAGTGGCTTCCGACATCAGCGTTACGTCCACAAGGTTGGGGCGGAAGCGCCGCTTTGTCTTGTTGTTGGCGTGGCTGACGTTGTTGCCAACCATCACGCCCTTGCCGGTGAGTTCACAACGCCGCGCCATGGCTTTTCCCGCCGGCCGCTGCCGACGCCTTCATAATAGTGACGTGTTCGAAGATGAGGGTTGTGGAATAGGGATGTGCCTTGCCTGCGTCAAGATCGTGGGACAAGCTCATGCCTTCACGCGGTCTTCAGGTGCGATGCGTTTGAGTTCACCGCCACGCTGAAATAGACGAGATGGGAATGGCGATGCCATGGACCTCGGCCCATCGCCCACAGTTGGAGAGTGTTGTGACCGCACCTTTCACACGCATGGTTGTTTCTGCGGCGTTCCTTGGGACCGCCGCTGTGGCCACACCGGCCTTGGCGGCGAGCGCGAAGGTTGAGGCGGTCTACGAAATTTCCATCGCGGGATGGGGCCTGGCGCGGGCGAACCTCAATCTCAACTACAACCGCGGCCGGTACGAGGCAGACCTTTTCATGAAGCCCAAGGGCGTCGCCCGGATTGTGACGGCGGTGCGCACCTCTGTGGCTGCGGCGGGGCGCGTGCGCGGACAACGGATTTTGCCGTCGCGCTACAGTGTGCGCGCGGACGAGACCGATCGCCCTGTGGCCGTTGACATGACACTGCGCTCAGGCACGGTGTCGAAACTCTCCGCGCGGCCGCCGCTGAAGAGCCGCCCCGGCCGGGTTCAAGTCACCCGGGCCCATCGCAGCAATATTGTGGACCCCTTGTCGTCCGGCCTTTTCCCGATCCGCACAGCGGATGGACGGGACGGCTGCCAGCGCACGCTGAAGATTTTCGACGGCTGGACGCGTTACGATGTCCGTCTCAGCTACAAGGGTCAGCGGCGCGTCTCCACCAAAGGCTATGAGGGTACGGTTGCCGTGTGCGCGGCCCGCTGGGTCCCGGTGTCCGGCCATCGCCCGCGCAAGAAGGAAGTCCAGTATCTGCAGCGCAATCGCGACCTGGAGATGACGTTGCTGCCCATCCCCAGCGCGCGCATTGCCATTCCCTACAGCGTCACCATCGGCACGCCGAACGGGCGCATTAGGATCGAACCCAGCCGGATCGACATTTCGGGGACCGGTGTCTAGCGCGCCAGAAGCGCTACACTAGGCAATGACGGCGGCGCTGACGTCGCCGTCCCAACGGCGAGAGGTGGTGTCGCGCGGTGGCGGGGCACCCTGCGGGGACGATGGCAGATATCCCAATGCTGAAGAAGGCTGAGCGTGGGCGCAACGTCACCGCCGTGCTCGGTCCGACCAATACCGGCAAAACCCATCTTGCCATTGACCGGATGCTGGCCCACCGCACGGGGCTGATTGGCCTGCCGCTCCGGCTCCTGGCGCGGGAAGTCTATGGGCGCATCGTCGCCAAGCTCGGCCCGGATGTGGCTGCGCTCATCACCGGGGAAGAAAAAATCCTGCCGCCCACGGCCCGCTACTACGTGGCGACGGTGGAGGCGATGCCCCTCGATCTTGATGCCGAGTTTGTCGCCATCGACGAGGTGCAACTCACCGCTGACCTTGAACGGGGGCGCGTCTTCACCGACCGGATTCTGCGCGTTCGGGGCCGATACGAGACCCTGCTCCTGGGCGCTTTGACCGCAAGGGGGCTCTTGGAGCGGCTCATCCCTGGCCTGTCGGTGGTCACGCGGCCGCGCATGTCGGTGCTCACGTATTCGGGTGAGAAAAAGCTGACGCGCCTGCCGCCGCGCTCGGCCGTGGTGGCTTTCTCGGCCAACGAAGTCTACGCCATCGCCGAATTGATCCGCCGGCAGCGCGGCGGTGCTGCCATTGTGATGGGCGCGCTCAGCCCGCGCACGCGCAACGCGCAGGTCGAGCTCTTCCAGTCAGGCGATGTGGACTTTCTGATTGCCACCGACGCCATCGGCATGGGCCTTAACCTGGACGTGGATCACGTGGCCTTCGCGTCCGCCCGCAAATTCGACGGCTATCAATTCCGCGGCCTCTCAGCTGCCGAACTGGGGCAAATTGCCGGGCGCGCCGGGCGGCACACGCGCGACGGCACCTTCGGCGTCACCGCCCGTGTCTCACCGTTTCCGGACGAGCTGGTTGAGGCGTTGGAAACCCACGCGTTCCAGCCGGCCAAGGTGTTCCAGTGGCGCAATCCCGCGCTCGATTTCTCGTCTCTACCGGCGCTGCGCCAGTCTCTAGACGAGCCGGCGCAGGAAGAGGGCCTCACGAAGGCCCCTCCGGCGGACGACCAAAAGGCGCTTGAACATGCTCTAAAGAGCCCGGAAACCGTAGACCTTGCCGACACCCCGGCGCGGGTGGCGCAGCTCTGGGACGTGTGCCAGGTGCCGGACTACCGCAAGATTGCGCCGGCCAACCACGCCGATCTGATCCTTACCCTCTTCGGTTTTCTGAGCCGGGACGGTGTGATCCCCGACGATTGGATCGCGCGGCAGGTGCAGTATGCGGACAAGACCGACGGGGACATCGACACGCTGTCCAACCGCATTGCCCATGTGCGCACTTGGACCTTCGTCGCCAACCGCAACGATTGGCTTGCGGACCCGCCAGAATGGCGTGAAGCGACACGAAAGGTTGAGGATCGCTTGTCGGACGCGCTGCATGAGCGTTTGATGCAGCGGTTTGTGGACCGGCGCACCAGCGTTTTGATGAAGCGCCTGAGAGAGAATGCGATGCTGGAAGCTGAAGTGAACGACGCCGGGGACGTGATCGTCGAAGGGCAGCACGTCGGCGTTCTTCATGGCTTCCGGTTCCATGCCGATGCGGCAACCGGCGATCCGCAGGAGCAAAAGGCCTTGCGCGCCGCGGCCAACAAAGCGCTTGCCCGAGAGATGGAGCGCCGCGCCGACAGGGTGGCGGAGGCGCCCGACGCTGCATTCGCCCTCGGCTCTGACGCGGGGCTTCGCTGGCAGGGAGCGCTGATTGGCAAGATCGTCGCCGGGGAAGACGCGCTGAAGCCGACCGCCGTGCTTTTGGCGGACGAGACGCTGCCCCCGCCGGCAAGGGAGCGGGTGCAGGAGCGGCTGGCCAAGTGGCTCGCCTCCCACATCGAGGGGCTTTTGAAGCCGCTCTTTGACCTTAAAACAGGCGAGGGGCTGGAGGGCGGGGCGCGCGGCCTTGCTTACCGTATCACCGAAGGGTTCGGGCGCGTGGAGCGCCCAGCCGTTGCTGAGGAAGCCAAGTCGCTGGACCAGACCGCGCGGGCGGGTCTTCGAACCCTCGGCGTGCGCTTTGGGGCGTACCACATCTTCGTCCCCGCATTGCTGAAGCCTGCGCCGAGCCAGCTTCTTGCCCTCCTCTGGGCGCTGAAGCACGCAGATCTTGACGTGTCAGGGCTGCAGGAAGTGCCGCAGCTTTCCGCGTCCGGCCGCACGTCCATCCCCGTCGATCCCGAGATTCCCGAAGCGCTTTACGGCGTGGTGGGCTTTAGGGTGTGCGGGCCGCGGGCGGTGCGGATCGACATTTTAGAACGCCTTGCGGACCAGATCAGACCGCTCGTGGCCTGGCGACCCGGCCCTGACGCCAGCGAACCTCCCCCCGGTGCGGTGCCGCAAGGCGGTGCCTTCCTTGTCACGGTGGCGATGACGTCGCTTCTCGGCTGCTCCGGAGAAGACTTTGCTTCAGTCCTTACCTCGCTCGGCTACCGGGTGGAGCGGCGTGAGGCGAACGCTGCGGAGCGGGATGCGCTTGCCGCAGCGCAGCAGATCCGAAAGCGCGTGAAGCAGCCGCGGGCCCCCAAGCTGGCAGGAGATGCAACGGCGCGCACCACACCCGCTGACGGCGAAGGCGAGGCCACCGAAGCGCTCGTTGCGGAAGTTGCCGAGAACGAGAGCAGTGCAACCGCGCCCGAACCCGCTCCCATGGGAGTGGAGCCCGGCGGCGAACTGAACGCAGAGGCGGCTGGAGCGGAACCGGACGACACGCTTTCCGCAACTGCAGCGGCTGCGCCAGCGCCAGCCGTTGCCGTCGGCGATGTCACGCAGGTCGGGCCGGACACTGAGCCGGCGCGGACGTCTGAGGCACAAGATGCCGCCATTCCAAGTGCGCAGAGCGATGGGAGTGCTGCCGCTGCGGCGGGCACGCAGGACGTCAGCGAAGCCGCAACACCGCCAGACGGGCAGGACGCAGAAAGCGCGGCAGCCGTCGCGCCAGAGGGCACAGCAGACCCGGCGGAGAACGCGGCAGCTTCTGGAGAGGCGGTGGCCAGCCAGCCGGACGAGACTGCGGAGGCTGGCGAGGTTGCCGAGCCGGACAAGGCTCACGAGCCGAGCGAGGCCGCCGAGCCGAACGAGCCGGTGGTTGTGGAGATTTGGCGCGTGCCCCGTTACCAGCGGGGCGGAGAGGGCGCGCGGCGCAAGTCGCGTTCGCCCCGTGGTGAGGGCGCGGGCGGGCAGCGGCGTGGCGGCGAAGGCCGACAGCGCCAGCCGGCACACGCTGCTCAGCCGAGGGATGCTGCAAACGATGGGGCCCAGACTGCGGAACGGGCGAGTGCATCAAGCCCGCCCCACGACGCGCCTCCAGGGTCGGGCGAGGGCCGCGCGAAGAAGGGCAAAAAGCGCAAGGGGCGTGAAGACAAACGGCCCACAGCGGCAAAGCCGCCACGCCGCGAGAAGCAGGCCGATCCCGATTCGCCCTTTGCCGCCCTTGCTGCGTTGAAGCAGCAGATGGAAAAGGACCCGGGTGATCGCTGAGGTTGAAGACGCGGGCGGTCAGCGCATTGACAAGTGGTTGACCTATGCCCGCTTCGCCAAGACCAGGACTGTTGCTCAATCTTTGGTCGTCGGCGGAAAGGTACGGATCAACCGCCCAAAATTCAATGAATGTGCGCGCAAGGTGAGCGCCGGGTATGTGCTCACCATTCGTGTGGGCAGGACAGTCTCAGTTATACGCGTTTTAGGATTTTCTTCGTCACGCGTCGCACCATCTAATGTGGTGCATCTATATGCGCCCGTTGAAGATATTGCGTGATGAGCTGCCGCTTCCGATGTGACACTGGCGCGGTCGATTACGCTTGTTGCTAAGCGCCCGCCGCTTTACACGAAGCGCGGGAATTCAGGGAGAAACATGTGACGTACGTCGTCGGCGAAAACTGCATCAAGTGCAAGTTCACCGACTGTGTGGAAGTGTGCCCGGTAGATTGTTTTTACGAGGGCGAGAACATGCTCGTCATCCA
>JBCDFB010000208.1:0-5633 GCA_039178655.1 Pseudomonadota bacterium
CGGAAGATGTCTGTGATCATCTCCTCATTGGTGGGGCCGAACAGCATGTCGCGCTCGTGCCTGTCCCTGATGCGCAGCATTTCCGCGCCGTAAGCCTCATACCGGCCTGACTCGCGCCACAGGTCGGCGGGCTGGATCGTCGGCATCAACACCTCTTGGGCGCCGGCGCGGTTTTGCTCCTCCCGCACGATCTGTTCGATGTTCTTCAGAACGCGAAACCCCAGGGGAAGCCAGGAGTAAATGCCCGCTGCCTGCTGTTTGATCATTCCCGCGCGCAGCATCAGCCTGTGGGAGACAATCTCGGCCTCTTTAGGGTTGTCGCGCAGAAGGGGCAGGAAGTAGCTGGACAGGCGCATGAAAACTCTCGGCCAAGAAAGACGCGCCTATAAGACCGCCAGAGCCCTCCCGGTCAATCGGCGACGGCAGAAGGGCTGCCTCTCAGCCGCTACTTTGCGGCTTCCGTGAGGGCGTATGTGGCTATGCGGCCAGCGCCTCACGCGGGGGGTCCTTCGCGCCGGTCATGAAGGCGACGGCGTCGGACATGGAAAAGTCGTCCGGCTTGATGGTCGTCAGGCGCTTGCCGAGCCGGTGAATGTGGATCCGGTTCGAGACCTCAAACACATGGGGCATGTTGTGCGAGATGAGCACGATCGGGAGCCCGCGCTCGCGCACATCGCGGATGAGGTCCAGGACGCGGTTGGATTCCTTGACGCCGAGCGCTGCCGTGGGCTCGTCCATGATGATGACGCGCGAACCGAACGCTGCGGCACGGGCAACCGCAACCCCCTGACGCTGGCCGCCGGACAGCGTTTCCACCGGCTGGCGAATGTTTTGGATGGTGAGGAGGCCCAAATCGCTCAGTGCTGCGCGGGCCCGGCGCTCCATCTCACCCCGGTCGAGCATTTTGAAGTACTTGCCCAGGACACCGGATTTGCGCAGCTCGCGCCCCATGAACATGTTGTCGGCGATGGACAGAGCCGGCGATAGGGCAAGGTTCTGGTAGACAGTCTCAATGCCCGCCTCGCGCGCTTCGATGGGCGAGCCGAAATGGACCTTTTTGCCGTCGAGATTGATCTCGCCCGCGTCGGGCTGGACGGCGCCTGACAGCGCCTTGATGAGGGTGGATTTTCCAGCACCGTTGTCGCCGATCACGGCCAGCACCTCGCCCGGGTAAAGGTCGAAGTCAGCCCGGTCCAGCGCGACGACGCGGCCGTAGCGCTTGACGAGATTGCGTGCGGTGAGGACAGGGGCGGCGCTCATGCCGAAACCCTCCTGATCCACTGGTCGAGTGCGACGGCGCTGATGATGAGCCAGCCGGTGGCAAACAGCACCCATTGAGGGTCCGCGCCGGCAAGCTTCAGCCCGACGGTCAGAACGCCCACGGTGAGCGCGCCGAACAGTGTGCCGAGGATGGCGCCTCTGCCGCCGAAGAGCGACGTGCCGCCAATCACCACCGCGGCAATGGAATCAAGGTTGGCTTCCGCAAAGCTCGACGGACTAATCGAGCCGACCCGCCCAATGGCGGCCCAAGCTGCAATGCCTGCAATGAGGCCGCCGACGACGTAGACGGAAATGAGCAACCGGTCCGACCGGACGCCGGCGAGTTCGGCAGCATCCTTATCGTCACCCACTGCATAGACATGGCGGCCCCACGCGGTGCGGTTGAGCACGTACCACATCACCACAAAGACGCCGACCATCAGAACGATGGCCCAGATGGTGGGCACGCCCATGATCTTGAGCTGCATGCCGAACACATCAACCCGCTCGCCGAAGAGCTTCAGGAACGGTGCGTCCGCGTCGATGTCCTGACTGCGGATGGATTGGGAGCCTGTGTAGAGGAACACTGTCGCCAGCACGATTTTCCACATGCCGAGCGTGACGATGAAGGGCGGGAGCCGAATCTTTGTCACCAGAAAGCCGCTGATGAGCCCGCACCCCATGGCCGTCAGCATCCCGAGCAGGATGGAGGGCACCGTTGGCAAGCCGTAGGTCACGGCAAGGTTCCCCATGACCACGTAGGAAAGGACCATGACGGCGCCGATGGACAGATCAATGCCAGCGGTGAGGATGATGATGGTCTGTGCGGCGGCGAGGATGCCCACAATGGCGGTTTGCTCAAGCGTCACCTTGTTGGCGAGGCCGGTGAGGATTTTGCCGTCTGTGGCGAAGTAAAAAACCACGACGGTGAGCGCCAGGATGATGACCGGCAACAAGGTCGGATTGACATGGAGCGCATGCTGGATATGCGCAAAGAGCGACTTTCTTTGCGCAAACTCCACTGGAGCATCGACGGCGCGGGCCGCCTCGCCATCCACCGTCGGGTCGCTGGTGCTCATGGGCGCTATCCTCGCGTGGTCAACGTCAACCTGGCCAACCTATGATGTTGAAAGCCCGGCGCAGGGTGCGCCGGGCTGGTGCGTTGCGGGGTTAGCCCCAGCAGCGGTCGAGACCCTCCTGGACCGAGATGGACGGGACACCGTCCACCGAAGCGTCGGTGACGAGGTTCACGCCTGTGTTGAAGAACTCCAGGCCCGGGGTCGGCTCAGGCTTCGTGCCGTCTTCGGCAAACTTTGCAATGGCCTCAATCCCCAATGAAGCCATCAGGAGCGGGTATTGCTGGCTGGTGGCGCCGATGATGCCCTCTTGGACGTTCAAAACGCCCGGGCAGCCACCGTCCACGGAGACGATGAGCACATCGCCTTCCTTGCCGAAAGCGCGCAGCGTCTCGTAAGCGCCGGCCGCTGCCGGCTCATTGATGGTGTAGACAACGTTGATGCCGTCGTCCTGGAGAAGAAGGTTCTCCATGGCTCGGCGCCCGCCCTCTTCATTGCCTGCCGTCACCTCGTTGCCGATGATGCGCGGGTCGTCCTCATCGCCCCAGCGGCTGGGGTCTTTCACGTCAATCCCGAAGCCGGTCAGAAAGCCCTGGTCGCGCAGCACGCCCACTGATGGCTGGCTTTCGTTAAGGTCGAGCATGGCGATCTTCGCGTTTGCCGCGTCATCCCCCAGCGTTGCCGCTGCCCAAGCGCCGATCAACCGTCCGGCCTCGAAGTTGTCCGTGGCAAAGGTGGCGTCGGCGGCGTCAATGGGCTCAAGCGGCGTGTCGAGGGCAATCACCAGCAAGCCCGCCTCACGCGCGGCCTGTACCGGCTCCACAATCGCTTTTGTGTCTGAGGCTGCAATCAGGATGCCCTTAGCGCCGTCGGCAATGCAGGTCTCGATGGCGGCGACTTGGGCCTCATGGTCGCCGTCCACGGCGCCGGCATAGGAGTCCAGCTCGATGCCAAGCTCGTTCGCCTTGGCCGTGGCGCCCTCCTTCATCTTCACGAAGAAGGGGTTGATATCGGTTTTGGTGATCAGGCACGCGCTGGTGGCGGACGCGGAAGTGGCGCCAATGACGCTCATTCCGAGGGCGCCGATGCCAGTGGCGAGCGCAAGCATTGATACGGTGCGAAGCATTAAGGTGTCTCCTCCAGGAACCATCATCGCCCGCTCTCGACGGCGGGCGTTTGCTCAACCTTCGCAATCCATCTCACTCGGTGTCAATTTGCTTCCTGCGCCACGGCCCACACCCAAACAAATAAGCCGGAGCGTGGGCTCCGGCTTCGGGTCGATCAGTGGATTGGGGTCGTCTGCAGACGCAAAGACCTATTGCGTGGTTGGCGTCTCATCAGGCGTGTCTTCAGTGAGGCGCTGCACGGCATCACGCCCGCTGTCGATAAGCTCCTCCGCGCCTTCGCGAAGTTCACCTGCGCGCTCTCCCGCGCGATCATAAAGTTCGCTTGCACGCTCTCCGGCAACGTCGAGCGCGGCCTCGGCATCTTCCCGGGCGCGCGTGTAGGCGCGCTCGAATGCGCCCAGGCGGTCGCTTGTGGTGCCGTCAAGCCGGGAGAACAAAGGCGCTTCCAGGAGCTCAGCTTCGGTCGCAGCGATTTCAGCGCGGGTGCGTCCGTCGACACTCTCGATGTTGAGGCTGCCCAGCGGCACGGCGACGTCCTTTTCGCCCAAACCCAGGAAGCCGCCGACACCGATCACAACCCCAGCGATGGACCCATCGCCGGAGATCAGAATGTCGTTGATGTCGCCGATCTTCTCATCGTCGGAGCCCATCACATCAAGGCCCACGAGGTCGGAGGCGAAGACGGAGTTGGCGGGCTCGGTCCGAACATAGGTGGTCTCGCCAATCTCCGTGGAGGCGGGCGCAGGGGCCGAGATTTCGTCTGCCGCAGGTGCGGGTGCGGTTGCCGCGGGGGTGGTGGTGTCGGCCTGTGCGAACGCGGCCGCAGGCATCAGGATGAGGGCAGCAGCAAGCACTGTTTTCATTTTTTACATTCTCCAGCGCGCCGGGCTGAACGCCGCGCGCGTTAAGGGATTTCTCGAAGAGAATGGGGTGGAGCCGTCAATGTTCCTTCGAATTAAGCCCCAACTCCGCGCTCCCCGGTGACCGGGTGCGCTGTGACGAAAGCCGATGCCACCGTCGCCAAGGCCTGCCACCGCAATGCTTGCCGGGTGAGGGTTCTCCGGTGCGCAACGTGGGCCCGACGCTCCCGTGCCGCTGCGGCGGCGATCATGGCGACCCCGGCAGGATTCGAACCTGCGACCGTCGGATTAGAAGTCCGGCGCTCTATCCAGCTGAGCTACGGGGCCGAAGAGGTCCATGGGCAGCCGCCCCAGGATTCTTAACGCCGAGTTGAATGCCACGCCCAACCGTCAATGTGTCCAAGGGGCCGGGCGATCCGCCTTGAAGTTGTCCGCGTAGGCGATTTTCTTCGGGGCGGCCGTCTTCGCATCCTCTACAACGAAATCCAAGCCATGACGTTGGGCGTAGGCGACGGCGTCCTCGCGCGTTGCAAAGTCGAGCTTGACCTGCCGCCGCGTGTCATCGCTTGCCGTCCAACCCATCAGCGGTTCCACACGCAAGGCGTGGTCCATCACATACTCAAGGCGCCAACGCTTGGTTTTGCGTGTGCCCGATTGCATGGCTGTCCGGGCCGGCCGAAAGATCCTTGCGCGCATGAAAATACAAAGCCTTTCCTGTTGCGCGAATGATGGTCCTAGTGGTCGGGGCAGCAAGATTCGAACTTACGACCCCCGGTTCCCAAAACCGGTGCTCTACCAGGCTGAGCTATGCCCCGTCTCCACTGAAGGGGTAGGTACACCTCGGCCGGGTGACGTTCAACGGCAGACCGCGCCTTGCTGCACAACAACGCTGCGGCGGGTATTTGGTTCGGATCGGGCTTCGGCGCACGGCATTTCGGCCGTGGCACACAGATCCTAAGGCGCTGCGCCGATGCGCTGGTGGAGGAGCGTGTCCCCTGGCTGCAAAGCGATTTCATCGGCAACACCCGCGTTGACCTCCAGCACGAAGCGCACCGCGCCCTCGGACGGGATGGGGTCGGTGGAGTAGGGGGTGGTTGCCCGCACAATGCTCTCAACCGTCCCGTCTTCTTGGATGAAAATGATATCCAGGCTGAGCGGCGTGTTCTTCATCCAGAAAGAGCGGGGGCCCGGGATGGCAAAGTCAAACAGCATGCCGTGGTCACGGGCCATCTCCTCACGAAACATCAAGCCCTCTGCGCGCTCGATGGGATCGTCGGCAATCTCGACGCTGAATTCATGGACGCCCGATC
>JBCDFB010000209.1:0-5582 GCA_039178655.1 Pseudomonadota bacterium
CCCGCCTGCCGGGCGGTGACGCCGGGCAGGCGGGACGAGCCTCACTGACGGGGCTCGCAATCAGCCTTGATACTTGCCCAGTCGATTTCCGGGAGCACCGGGTCGGGATAGAACTGCCGAGCGTTTGCCGTGTAGGCGATGCGGGGGCGAATATCGAAGGTCTGCGGCACGTCCATCTGGCACGCGAGCTTTGCTGCAAACTCCGTCCCGAACCAGCCCCAGTCCGCAAAGCCGTGGGTGGTTTCGGCAATGAGCTTGCCTTCAGCGATGCGATCCACCGACTCCGGCGTTACGTCGTTGGTGAACACCGCCACCGAGGTATTGCCGATGCTGGGTCCACTTTCTGTGGTCTCAAGCCGCCCCGCAGCGTCGAGCGCTTGCATAGCGCCGAGCCCCATCTCGTTGGAGGCGGCCCAGATGAAGTCGAGGCCTTCGGGGTTCGACTGCATGATGTCTTCGGTGCAGCGCGTACCCTTCTCGCGGTTCCAGTCTGCCGCGCAGGTTGTGCCGGTGATGGTCACGTTCGGATAGTTCTCCATCACCTCGTTAAATCCCTGGAGTCGAGCGGTGGAGAAAAAGCCGCCTGCGACACCTTCGATGATCGCCCCGTTGGCAGTGATGGCGGCACGCTCTTCATCCGACAAGCCGCCATAAAGCTCTTCCCAGAACGCAAGGTCGAGGAACTGGTCGTCGGAAATCTCGACCTTCTCGCCGGCGCCCAGAACACCAGGCCCGCCGAAGTAATCGAGGATCGCATATGCGGTCACGGCAGCGCCCTGGACGTTGCTGAAGCCGATGTACGAGGACGCGCCAAGGCCGTCGATGGGATCAAGAAGATTGACTACGATGACGGGGATGCCGCGCTCCACCGCGCGCGAGAGCGCTGGTGCCACCACCGACACCTCCGTCGGGCTGACCGCGATCACATCCACCTGCCGGGTCACGAAATCTTCGATGATCCCGACCTGATCGGCGAACGCTGTGTGGGTCGCGGGCGAGCGCGTCAGTATTTCGATGTTGATGCCGTGTTCGGCGCCGCTTTCCGCCGCGGCTTCAAAGTATCCGGTGGCAGTGGCGAAAACGCCGGTCACATCAGGCGGAGACCAGCCGACTGTCACATCGATGGTGTCGTCCTGGGCCATCGCGGGCAACGCGCAAACCGCCGCCGCGAGGGATACGCCGCAGAGCAGGCGTGAAAGTGTACCTCGATACAAGCACATGGGTTTCCTCCAACCGCAGCGCCTCGTTCGGTGTTATCGGGCGCAGTTATACAGTTCCCGTAACGCTACTACGAAAATTGCCAGCGTCAAATGGATTTGCGCCACGGAGCGACACCCAGGCCCGCTCTCTATGTAACAAAACTACAGAATGCGGATCACAGAAGGCCGCTGCTCAGAGCGGGTTGCCGGTGACGAAGCCCCCGTCCACCGCAAGGCACTCTCCGGTGATGTACGCGGCGGCGGGCGAGGCCAGAAACACCGATGCACCAACGAGATCGGCGGTGGTTCCCCAACGCCCCAGGGCGGTGCGCTTAGTGACAGCCGCCTCCCCTTCCGGCTGCGACCAGATGGGTTTTGTCATCTCCGTGGTGTGATAGCCGGGCGCAATGGCATTGACCCGCACACCGTCGCGGCCCCAGGCGTGGGCGACTGACCTGGTCAGTCCAAGCACCCCGGTCTTGGAGGCGCCGTAGGCCGGCACGTTGACGTCGGCCAGGTAGCTCAGCATCGACGCGATGTTGATGACCGAACCCTTCGCGGCCTTGAGCTGCTTTTCCAGACCGAAAATGGCGCGCATCTGACTGTTGAGGTTGACCTCCATCACCTCAAGAAACGTCGCTTCCGCCCATTCATCACCGGGCTTGGCGACGCCGGCGGCGTTGACGAGCACATCTGCGCTCTTCTGGCCAGCACAAAAGTCGGCCATCGCCCGACTGTCACGCACGTCTAGCTGTGTGAACTCTATGCCGCTTGCTGTCCCATCAGACGAGATTGCATCGATTTTCCGCTTTGAGCTTCCCGCGCCGGTCACCGTTGCGCCGAGCGCTGCAAAACCGCGCGCGATATCCAAGCCAATACCGCTCGTCGCGCCTGTGACAATCACATGCTTACCGGCGAAAAGGTCGCTGGTGAAGCAATCGATGATCTCTTTCATGGATTATACTTCCTTCCCGTAGTCATTGTGTTTTTGTCTTACCAGCAGGTGTAGCCACCATCGGCGAGGACGATGGAACCAGTCATCAGGCTCGATGCGTCTGAGGCGAGGAACAGGATTACGGCCGCAATCTCGTCAGTGCTGCCCATCCGCCCCATGGGCGTGCCGCCAATCCAGTGCTCCATGAGCCCCGGATCGTCGTAGACGAAGGAGGTCAGTTCAGTTTCGATGTAGGTGGGCGCCACCGCGTTCACCCGCACACCACGCGGGGCCCACTCCGCCGCCAACGATTTCGTGAGCTGATGGACCGCAGCCTTGGACGCATTGTACTGCGCCTGCTCCTGCGGCTTGTTCACGACAATCCCTGACATGGAGCCCACGTTGACGATCACGCCTTGACCGCGCGCGGCCATGCGCCCGCCGAAGGATCGGCAACACCAGAACAACCCGTTGAGGTTGATATCGACCACCGACAACCACTCATCATCGGTCATGGCTTCGGCCTTGATGTTGGATCGCGCGATCCCGGCGTTGTTGACGAGAATGTCGACAGCAAAGCGCTCCGCCATTGCTTCAACCGCCTTCGGATCGGTCACGTCGAGGGGCTGCGCCTGGGCCTCGTGTCCGGCAGCCCCCAGAAGATCGGCGGTGTCCTTGGCAGATGCCTCATCGAGGTCGGTCACGATGATGGTTGCGCCGGCCTGCGCCAGTGCTTCGCAGGTGGAGCGGCCGATACCACGCCCTGCACCCGTCACCAGGGCCGTCCGCCCGTCCAGGCGGAAGCGTTCCATAAATGGCTTTGTCACCGCACCTCCTCCGAGCCGAGCGCTTCAAGGTCTGGGTAAAATGACTGTGCGGCGTCGTAGAGCCGGTCGAAGATGGGCTGCATCTTGGCGTAGTGGGCCACCCAATCAGGCTCCGGCTCAACGGTCCGCGCGTAGCGCACGAGGCGGCCCGCGGCAGCCTCCACCGACGGTGCCTCCCCAACCACGGCTTGGGCGATGATGGCATTGCCCACGAGGCCGCACTCGGCCTCCTCCGGAATTTTGATGGGCCGATTGTAGATGGATGCCTTGATCTTCAGCCACAGGTCGGCCTTTGCACCGCCGCCTGACGCAACCAGGATCGGTGCTTTCGCCCCCGTCGCCTCCTCCATCACCTCCAGGTGCCGGTTGACTGCAAAGCCGACGCCCTCCAGCACGGCGCGATGGAGATGCTCGGTCCTGTGCGCGGCGGAGAGGCCGAAGAACTGAGCGCGCGAATTGCGGTGCTGCCCCAATCGTTCGCCGACGAGGTAGGGGAGGAAGAATAGCGCGCCCGAACCCACAGGCGCCGTCGCCGCGCGGTCCAGGATTTCGCCGTAGGATGGCGGCGCATCGTGAAACACCCGGCGCGCCCACCGTGCCGCATCTCCCCCGGCCTCCAGGAGCACGAAAGCGCCCCAGTTGCCTTCCGCGGTGCCAATGTTGCTGATTTCAGGGTGCAGAACGGGCTGGTCCGCAACCAGCGTGATGATGGCGCTCGTGCCCGCAACCTCCGAAGCAACCCCCGGCCGGCACGCGCCGGAACCCAGAAGCGCCATGGCAAAGTCTGCCCCGCCCAATGCGACGGGTAATCCGTCCGGCAGCCCGGTCTGCTCGGCTGCGGATTGGGTGACGTGTCCGAGAAGCGCGTCCGGCTTTCGAATTGGCGCAAGGATCGAAGGGTCGAGCCCCAGATCGGCAATGACGCTTTGTGACCAACCGCCGGTTTGGGGGTCCATAAGGAAGCTGCAGGCCGCCTCCGTCCAGTCCATCGACCGCTCGCCAGTCAGGCGCAGGTTGATGTAGTCCTTCGGCATCAACAGCGTTTCGGCGCGCTGGTAGGCCTCACGGTCGTTGTCTCTCAGCCATTGCAGCTTAAAGGCAGGCCAGGCTGGCGTCGGCGGGTTTGCCGTGCGTGGCAGCCAGGCGGCAACATGCTCGCGCGCCTCAAAGTCAATCACGTGGCGGAGTGTGCGCTTGTCGTTCCACAGCGGCACGGTTTCGCGGGTGAGCGCGCCATTGCCGTCAACGAGCACTGTGCCGTGCATCTGCCCGCACACCGCCAGAGCTTCCAGCGCGATATCCTCACCGCGCGTCCACTCCATACACTCCAAGAGGCTATCGCATGCGGCTTGCCACCAGTCGTCTGCACGCTGCTCGGACCAGCCGTGCTCTGACACGATCTGCTCGTACTCTCGGGAGGCGCTTTTCAGGATACGGGCCTCGCGCGAGAGAACCGCGGCGCGCGTCGATCCGGTCCCCACGTCAATCGACACCGTGCACTTTTGTGCCATTGCGCTCCCTCCGCTCCAAGCTTTCGGCGGCTGACGTAGCAAAAGTCCACACCCGCCGTCGCCTGAGGGTGATCCATGCCACACAATGCCCAGCAACCACTGGGTCGAGGACGCTTGACAGCATTACGCACCGTGCAATTTTGTAGTATAGTTACCAAACTGGCGGAGGCGCACAATGGATTTTTTCCCGCCGCACTTGTGCACCGTCGACAGTGCGAGGGGCGTTCTGGAAAATGCCAACGGCCGCTACGAGAAGCGCCTGCGCGACCTTAACGGCCTCTACCGCGATGAGGACGCCTTCAGATTGCTTGCCGAAACGCGGGGCGAGGAGATCGCCTACGAGGTGACCTCGTTTACGCCGGGGCACAGGGTCGCCGACCTCATCATGGGCGTGACGAAAATGGCTCCGGGCAAGGTGGGCGACGAGTATTTCATGACCCGCGGCCACATCCATGCACAGCCGGACCGGCCCGAGATCTATTTCGGCCAAAAGGGCAATGGGCTCATGCTCCTAGAGTCGCCACAGGGCGATGTGGAGATCCTGGAAATCTCTGCCCATTCCATCTGCTACGTGCCGCCGTTCTGGATCCACCGCTCCGTCAACACCGGGGCGGAAGAGTTCGTCATGATGTTCGCTTATCCGGCCGATGCGGGGCAGGATTACGAGATCATTGCGGCCTCGGGCGGCATGCGCGTTCGTGTTGTGGATGATGGCGCGGGCGGCTGGCGTGCGGAGGATAACAGCAGCTACAGGCCGCGCACGCCGGAGACCGTGCGGTCCATTCTGGCGAAGGCGGACGCGCTTGCATGAGTTCGGCGCCGTGACCCGATATCAACCGGCAACCCAGCCCACGATCTACTTTATTGGAGTGACAACAGGGCAAAGTTCAATCATGCGGGTTTTCCCCGCGTGGGCCAAGCACTTCGGCCTGAAGGACGCTGTCATTCGCGGGATCGACTTTCCCATCCGAGCCGACCCCGAAGCGTATCGCGAGGCCGCAAGGTTCATACGCGAAGACCCTTTGTCCATGGGCGCGCTCGTCACCACCCATAAGATCGACTTTTATCAAGCGTGCCGTGACCTCTTCGATGTCATCGACCCCCACGCGGC
>JBCDFB010000210.1:0-5564 GCA_039178655.1 Pseudomonadota bacterium
CGCCAGCTGGAAGAGATGGAGTTCGGCTCTCAGTTCGCCCCGCATGAGGCCGTCCATCTTGCCCTCAATGATGAATTGACGGGCCTGCCCAATCGCCGGGCATTCGACAAGGCTCTGGAGAAAGCGTGTGTGCGCGGCGGGGCGGCCTTGTGCTTGATGGACCTTGACCGCTTCAAGACCGTGAACGATGCGCTCGGGCATGTGGTGGGTGACCGTCTGCTGCGTGCCGTGGCGAAGAAACTCGTTACCCATACGCGTGGCCGTGATTTTGTATGCCGCCTCGCCGGCGATGAGTTCGCCGTCATCCTGAACGACGTGCAGGACGAGCGCGCCGCCAGCGACGCGCTCGACCGGCTGTTGTCGTCGTTCCAATCGCGCCTTGATCTGGGCGATGTTGACCTGTCCGTCAGCCTTTCAGGCGGGATCGCGATGATTGCGGCCGGCGAGGACATGGACCAGGCCTACCGCAACGCAGATGTTGCAATGCACGAAGCGAAGAAGGCGCGCAAAGGCGGCCTTGCTGTCCACGCAGCCGAAGGCGCCTCGCTGGACGAGCATGACGATCTCGTCCTGGTAAAGGGTCTTCTCACCGGTGCCGACGTGCCGCTCCGGTTCGACCCTGCCGTTGACGCCCATGGGGCAATCATTGCGCAGTATGTGACCGTTGGTGCCCACGGGCGATCCATCGACGACGTATTTGCCACTGCGGAAAAGTTCGGCCTCGGCAGCGAATTCGTGGCTGCGATGCTGAAGGAAGTGTGTGAGGCCGCGGCGCGCAGGCTCTCCACGCCTGCCGTTCACATCCGCCTCCCAGGCGCGGCGTTTGGCAGCGAACTGCTGACGGCGCAACTCGTGGCCGCGTTGGAGCGGTCGGGACTGCCGGCGGAGACGCTTTTCCTGGAGGTCCCGCAGGATGTGTGCCGCCGCGAAAGCGCTGAGGTGCTCCTCGCAATCCGTCACCTGGGCGTGGGCCTCATTCTTGGCGACTGGGAACTCGGCTTCGGCGTTGTAGACCTCCTTGCCGAGGGACTGTTCTCAGCGGTCAAGCTGGGCGGTCCAGCCGTGGAAGCGGCGAGCCGGGACGAAGATTCCGCCGTCCTCGTCCGGGCCGCAGTCACGCTGATTGCAAAGCGTTGTGCTGCGGTGCTTGCCTCCGGCGTCAACTCGCCCCTCGACGCAACGGCACTTTTTGCATCCGGCGTCAGTGCCATTCACGGCAAAGCGGCCGTCCCTCGGGAAACCCGCTCAACCACAAGCGTCTCCGCTTTCACCTCAGCCGCGTAACGCGTCAGAGCAGGAGGAGGATTGCGGGGACGAGGAGCGCCGTGGCCGCGCCGTTCAGCGCCATGCCGATCCCCGCGAACGCCCCGGCGAGCGGGTCGACCTGAAACGCCCGTGCGGTCCCGATCCCGTGTGCGGCCACACCCACTGCAAAGCCACGGGCCGCCATGTCCTTCACGCGCAACGCATTCATCAGCGGCGTGACACACACAGCCCCGATAATGCCGGTGGTGATCACAAGAACCGCCGTCAGCGCCGGAATGCCCCCCAGCTCACCTGCGATCCCCATGGCAATGGGAGTGGTGACCGATTTCGGCGCCAGGCTCACCAGCACCTCGCGCGGCAGGCCGAACGCGTAGCCGATGGCAACGGCTGACCCGGCCGCAACCACCGAACCCACAAGGAGCGCGACGAGGATCGGGAGAGCCGCGCGCTTCACCGTCGCAAAGTTTTCAACCAGCGGGACAGCAAGCGCCACGGTCGCCGGGCCGAGCAGAAAGTGGACGAACTGCGCGCCCTCAAAGTAGGTGCCGAATGGCGTTGCCGTTGCCCATAGGCATGCAATGACAATGGCCGCGGCAAGGACCACCGGATTGACGAGGGGGTGCCGGCCGCTTGCCGAGGCCACGGCGTCCGCCGCAGCGTACGCACCTATGGTGACGGTGAGCCAGGTGAGCGGCCGCTCAGCAAGGTAGACCCATAGTGCCGAAACGTTGTCGGCAATGACGACGGGTTCCATCAGGGGCGCGTCGCAAAGCGAAACGCCAGCGCGGCGGCCGCCATGGCAAGCACGGTCGAGGCAATGAGCGTTGCCACCAGCGGCAGGCCGTAAAGCGCGAACACTTCACGGTATTCGATCACCCCAACGGCCGCCGGAACGAACAGCAGAGAAAGATTGCGCAGCACAGTGTGGGATACGGTGCCGATCTTCTCCGGCACACCGCCGCGCACCAGGAGCAACGCCGCCAGGGCCCCTGCCCCGAGCACGGGACCTGGGACGGGAAGGTGGAGGAGCCGCACCAGGACCTCGCCGCCCAGTTGGAAGCCCAGAAGCATAAGTATGGCATTGATCATGGCGCGTCTTTCGATTGGACAGGGTCGCAGGCGGTCTCCTACAGCACTTTTGCCGACCTGACTGTGTACAGTCTGATCCGCGGCGCTTTAGAAAAGCAGTGCACGAGGGGAAGAAGCGCTTACGATGTTCGGTAAAATCCTGGTCGCCAACCGCGGCGAAATTGCTTGCCGGGTCATGCGCACCGCGCAGCGACTGGGGATCGGCACGGTCGCCGTCTATTCCGATGCCGACGCCAATGCGCCCCATGTGGAGATGGCCGACGAGGCCGTTCGCATCGGCCCGCCCCCCGCGGCGCAATCCTACCTCCTCATCGACGCCATTGTGGACGCTTGCCTGTCGACCGGGGCGCAGGCGGTGCACCCGGGCTACGGCTTCCTGTCGGAGCGGGCAGCCTTCCCCGAAGCCCTGGAAGCTGCGGGCATCACCTTCATCGGCCCCGGCCCATCCGCCATTGAGGCGATGGGCGACAAGATTGAATCCAAGCGCCGTGCAGACGCTGCCGGCGTCTCCACCGTGCCGGGTGGGAAAGGCGCCCTCGCCGATCTTGATGAGGCGGTAAGCGTTGCAGAGGAGATCGGCTACCCGGTGATGATCAAAGCCTCAGCAGGGGGCGGCGGCAAGGGGATGCGCATTGCCCATTCCGCCGACGACGTGCGCGAGGGTTTCGAACGGGCAAAGTCGGAAGCGGCAAGCAGCTTCGGCGACGAGCGCGTCTTCATCGAAAAGTTCATCACCGACCCGCGGCACGTGGAAATCCAAGTGCTGGGGGACAAGCACGGCAACGTCATCCATCTGTTGGAGCGGGAGTGCTCCATCCAGCGGCGCAACCAAAAAGTCCTCGAAGAAGCCCCCTCCCCGTTGCTCGACGAGGAGACGAGGGCAGCCATGGGCGCGCAGGCCGTCGCGCTCGCCAAAGCCGTCGGATACTCGTCCGCCGGCACGGTGGAGTTTGTCGCAAGCCAGGACGCCGAGTTCTACTTTCTGGAGATGAACACGCGCCTTCAGGTGGAGCATCCGGTGACGGAGCTCATCACCGGCGTGGACCTTGTGGAAGAGATGATCCGCGTTGCCGCGGGTGAGCCGCTCCGCCTCACCCAAGACGACATCACCGCCCGCGGCTGGGCCGTGGAGGCGCGGCTCTATGCGGAAGACCCCGACCGCAACTTCTTACCCTCCATCGGTCGATTGAAGCGTTTGAGGTTTCCGGCCGAGCGCGCGGGGCAAACCACCGTGCGCATCGACACCGGCGTGGTGGAAGGCTCGGAGATATCCCGCTTTTACGATCCGATGATTGCCAAGATCGTCACCCATGGCCCGGACCGTGCATCGGCAGTGGCCGCCATGTCAGACGCGCTTGACGAGGTGGTGATCGACGGGATCCGGCACAACGCCACCTTCCTCGCAGCGCTCATGAACCACCCCCGCTGGCGCGCTGGCGCGCTCTCCACTGGCTTCATTGCCGAAGAGTTTCCCGGAGCGGGAGGCGCTGCGCTGGACGATGGCGGCCGGCTGGTCTTGGCAAGTGTCGCCTTTGCGATCAACGCGCGGGAGACACAGCGGCGCGCGGGCTTTGGCGTCCACCCCAGTCATCAATCGCCGCCTATGTCCGCTGTCTTCGATGATGGGTTTCGCATCGACGCGGAGGTTGCAGGCGCATGGGACGCCTGGAGGATCACCATCAATGGCACGCGCCGCAATGTGAGCATCGCGTCGGCGGCGGACGGGTTGTTCCGCGGTGCGGTGGACGGACATGATGTGGCCGTTGCCATGACGCTGGACGCGGGGCGGCAGTCTCTCAGATGGCGCGGGATGCGGGCCGGCATCCGTGTGGTGCGGCCGGATATTGCCGACCTCATCGTCCATTTGCCCGAAAAGGCGGCCGGCGGCGGCGGCAAGCAGGTGCTGTGTCCCATGCCCGGGCTCGTTGTCGCTTTATCGGTGAAGGACGGGGACAAGGTTGAGGAGGACCAGCCCCTCGCGGTGATCGAGGCCATGAAGATGGAAAACGTGATCCGTTCGGAGCGGGCCGGCATCATCAAGAAGGTGCATGTGTCGCCGGGCGCGAGTCTGGCGGTGGACGCTGTGATTTTGGAGTTTGAGTGAGCGGGTCCGGAGCAACGCGCTTCCTCATCGAAGGCCGCGTCCAGGGCGTCGGCTACCGGGTATGGTGCCGCGATCAAGCCGCGCGGCGGGGCCTTTCGGGCTTTGTGCGCAACCTTGCCGACGGGCGGGTGGAAGCGGTGTTCATCGGCGGACACGATGCGGTGGACGATATGCTCGTTGCTTGCCGCGAGGGACCGCCCGGCGCGAAAGTCTCCGCCATCGGGCTTGATGCGGTGAATGCGCCTGACATCGACGGCTTTGTCATTTTAAACAATGCATGAGTTGCTGAAGGTCAGCGCGTGAAACGGCCGGGAGGACACATCGGTGGAACTTAAGGGCGAGCACACAATCCCTGCGTCGCGGGAAACAGTTTGGGCTGCGCTGCATGACCCCGAGATTCTGAAGGACTGCGTGAAGGGCTGTAAGTCGCTCGAGATGGTGAGCGATGATCAACTGGTCGCGAAGGTGGAGGCGAAGGTGGGGCCGGTGAAGGCGACCTTTGACGCCAACGTCTCCATTACCGACTCCGTCGAGCCGGAGCGCTACACGCTCACAGGCGAAGGAAAGGGCGGCGTTGCCGGCTTCGCGAAGGGGTCGGCCGATGTGGCCCTTGCCGACGTTGAGGGTGGCACGCTGCTGACCTACCACGCAAAGGCCAATGTCGGCGGGAAACTTGCGCAGTTGGGCTCTCGCCTCGTGGACTCCACTGCGAAAAAGTATGCGGCCGATTTTTTTGCCAACCTTTCCGCGAAGCTCGGCGGCGGCGACGCGGCTGATGCAATGGACACCGGCACTGCGCCGGCGGTTGCCAGCGGCGCCGTGGAACCGAGCGCCGTTTCCTTGGCGGACAAGAAGCCCTTTTACCAGCGGCAGTTCGTCTGGTTCGTTGCCGGCATAGCGGCCATTCTCTTGCTTCTCGCCATCGCACTCGACTGACACGCCGTGGCGTAGCGGGAGCTGCACTGAGTCGGCCCCGGGCGCTGTCCGGATCCTGTCCGCGGGCGAGCGGAGACTATGCGCTTGGGTCCCAGTGAGTAGTGCTCGATCGGGTACCTCAGCTCATCGAGCGCACTCTCGTCCGAGCGGATCGACCGGACAAGCACTA